>CAZJFZ010000093.1:0-1036 GCA_964545745.1 uncultured Candidatus Saccharibacteria bacterium | reverse complement strand
TCTGGAACCAAAATCAAAAGCGCCACATAATACCGAAAATCGAAAAAGAATATCAAAAGATACTGAACAGAAAATTTTGCAAATCCGCCATGATTCGAGAAACGTTTGGGGCAAGGTCAAAATTGCCAGAGCTCTCAAAAGAGACTACGGAATAATTGTGAACCACAATACAGTAAACAGTTACCTGCATAAACACGGAAAGATTGATCCGAAAATTTCTCTCAAGAACATCCGCGCATGGCAAGCTAAAATCAAGAGAGAAGAATTGGCGGTGGAACTGCGAGTCAAATATCGTCCACCAAAAGTAATCAAGGATTTGAAACCAGGAGCTTTAGTCGAAAAAGATATGAAATACGTGCCAAAATACGCCCAGAATGGGCCAGGCAAGACTGGAGAGAACTTCTACAATCAACATACGGAAACCGACTCATTTACCAGAATACGAGCTTTGAACTTAGCCCGAGATGGCAAAGCTCTAGGCTCCACTCTGGCTCACAAAGAAGCGGTCAAAAGTTTTCCTTTTAGGATTGCCTGTGAGAATACCGACAATGGATATGAAAATCAAAAAGATTTTCGTGAACAACTAAAAACAGAAAATGTTTTTCACTTCTACTCCAATCTCGGTACGCCGACTGACAATCCCAGAGTGGAACGGTCACACCTGACGGATGAATTGGAATTTTACCAGCGAGGTGGTTTGAAAAAAAGTTTTGAAGAACAAAAGACGGCTTTGAAAGAATGGGAATATTTCTACAACTGGAAAAGACCACATCAAGCTCTTGGCTACCTGACCCCGATGGAGTTTTACAAATTATGGAAAGAGAAACCGGAGGAGGCGATGACAATCACTAAAAAATATCAGGTATATTTAGCCAAACAAAGAAGAAGATTAGCGGACTCAAGACGCATTAAAAAAGAAGAACAAATCAACACCTTAATGAAGTTCATCGACGCCAAATTACAAGACAATTTACCAAAAATTAAAAGGTCGAAATTACAACTAATTAACTGTCAATTATGTTCCCTAGCTTGAACA
>CAZJFZ010000092.1:0-1071 GCA_964545745.1 uncultured Candidatus Saccharibacteria bacterium | reverse complement strand
TTCCCTCGTTCGTAACTCCGATGGCCACTGGAATGTGCCGTATGCGAATTGGAACGGGTCGGACTGGAATTGCAATGCGAATTGGCTTGATAATTCTTGGGATGCTGATTATCGCATTGTGCTCCTCGTTACTTTTTGTCTTTTTCCAACGGTTCGGTTTGTACCGAACCGTTTTGGTTTTGTCTCTCCACTTGATTTTTCCAGCCATAAAGAAGCCGACCAACCTCCTCCATTTTAAGAGATATTTCAATAAAAACATCCTCTTTTATGCCTTTTAGTTCAAATAAGGCGTTTAACATAAATTTAAGTAAGTCATTTTTAAGATTGGCTTTATTTATAAAGATCAGTCTTTTGTCTAAAGTGGTAAACATTGTGATATAAGTTAGTTCCACTATTTCTGCGAATAAAGTATCAATTCGCACACCCATAGAATGTCGGAGCATTTTGGGAATATGTTTGGTATTATTCTGCCAGTAGACATAGGCTTCCAATAATTTTACGGAAATTCCTGATAATTTTTGCGGTCGTGGACTATTTTTTTCTTTATTCATAATCTTATAATTATAATGCAAAAAGACGAATATTTCACGGGTAAATTTGAAAAGGTTTTTTCCTATCAATCCCTGATGAAGAGTTGGTTGGAGTTTAGAAATGGCAAGAAAAAGAAAGATGATGTAGCGGAATTTGTCCTTAATTTGTCAAAAAATGTTTTTGATTTGGAGAAAGAGATTATTAATAAAAATTATCAACACGGTGGGTATAAACATTTTATAATTAGTGAGCCAAAACTTCGGGATATTCATAAAGCGACAGTTAGGGATAGAATTGTTCATCATGCTATTTATCGGGCAGTTTATCCTTACTTTGATCACTTCTTTATTTTTGATTCTTATTCCTGTCGTCTAGAAAAAGGAACGCATCGTGCTTTAGCACGGTTTAAAATTTTTGTCAGAAAAGAAAGTTGTAATAATACCAAAACGGTCTGGGTGTTGAAGGGTGATATTAGAAAATGTTTTGCGTCCATTGATCACCAAACTTTAAAGAAAATAATTAGTCGGTATATTATTTGCC
>CAZJFZ010000091.1:0-1079 GCA_964545745.1 uncultured Candidatus Saccharibacteria bacterium | reverse complement strand
AGTATCTGCCTAAATGAAAGCGGGAACGGGGATTGTTTGCCAAATTAATCATCGGGCCTTCCGCGGTATAAAAAGGAAAAATTCTTTTTAACATTCTCATGGTTTGCCTAACGCTGCCGCCCGAAGTGTACGGACCAAAGTATTGCCCGCCAGTGTTTTCTTTTTCAACTTTAAATTTTCTGGTTAAAATCACTTTAGGAAAATCTTCTTTGGTCATTTTAACGTATAGCCAGCTTTTATCGTCTTTTAAATCTATATTGTAGGGCGGTTGGAATTTGTTGATTAAATTGCGTTCCAATAAAAGAGCCTCGGTTTCGTTGCCCACGATTGTAAACTGGATTTTTTTGATTTTGGAAACCATCTGCTGTTTAGCCGGAGTTAATTCAGCGGTTTTGGCAAAATAGGATTTTACGCGGTTTTTAAGATTTTTGGCTTTGCCTATATACAAAAGCCGGTCGTTTTTGTCATAAAAACGGTAAACTCCGCACTGATTAGGTAATCTGCTGATTATTTTATTTTTTTGAGTTTTTTTATCTGGTGCAGGATAAACGCCAGATTGATCGGGTAGTTGTTTTAGAAGGTTAGCCATATTTATTAAAAGTCAGTAAAAATATAGCAGATTTTTGAGTAATTGACCAAATTGACAAAATTTTTTTATGCTGTAAACTAGATTAGTTTTGAACCTTCAACGACTTTTTGTGAATATTTAAATTTAAGGAAAGGGGACCTTTTAATGGACAATCAACTCCGTTGCCCTCATTGTGGTAAACCAAATTTGGTTTTGGCCCGCAAAAATAAAGAAGGACTCTCGATGCGTCGAGAAAAAGAGTTTCATTGCACGTTTTGCCACAAAACATCGTATCAACTGCCGTCGCTTACTGATGAAGAATGGAAGCTGATAAGACAGGGGACGGTGGCGAAAAACTGACGTCTATATTTTTAACGCTGGCTACTCTATTTTGGCCGGCGTTTTTTATCCAGCACCTTTTTCAATACCCAACATCGGTATTGGTGTTTTAATTACCTATAGACATCACATTCTGACTTTGCACTAAGGATGATATAATTAAGGGGTGAAA
>CAZJFZ010000090.1:0-1281 GCA_964545745.1 uncultured Candidatus Saccharibacteria bacterium | reverse complement strand
TATTCATTGTTTTCAAGGTTCAATCTAGTGTCAACTGTATCATAGGCCAGTGCAAGCATTGCTTTTGATGGTTAAAAATGTTAAGATATTAAATAATATTAATTAATAATAAAAAAATGAAAGGTGAAAGAGAATATTTGACCAAGGATAAGTTTGACGAACTAAAGAAAGAACTTGATGAGTTAAAGACAGTCAAGAGAAAAGAGGTGGCGGAAAGTTTGGACTATGCTCGAGGCTTGGGTGATTTGTCTGAAAATGCTGAGTATCATGAAGCTAGAGAACTTCAAGCCAATATTGAGGATAGAATTGCCAAGTTAGAGTCTATTATGAAAAATTCTACCATTGTTTCTAGAGAGTCACCACAAGGTGAATATGTTCGTATTGGTTCAACTGTAATTGTAGAAAAACAAGGTGGAAAAGTTCAGCAAAAGTTTAAGATTGTTGGTTCAGAGGAAACGGATATGTTGCAAGGCAAGCTTTCTAACCGTTGTCCACTCGGTGTGGCTATTTTAGGTAAGAAAGCTGGTGATTCTTTTTCTTTTAACTCTCCCGCCGGAATAATGATTTATAAGGTTATTACAATAGAATAATCAGATGGCTTCATTTGAAGAAATAAGAAAAGTAAGAATTGAGAAGTTAAACAAACTTTTGAGTAAAGGTTTGAATCCTTATCCCGCTAAAACGGATAAAGAATATTCTTTAAATGAAGTAATAGAAAAGTTTGATGAATTGTCTAAAAAGAAAAGTTTGACTTTGGCTGGACGAGTGCTGGCTATTCGGGGTCAAGGAGCTTTAGTTTTTATAAATATTAGTGATGGTACTGCTCTTTTTCAGGGTCTTCTTAAAAAAGACGAAATGAAAGCGGAAGATTTTGATTTGTTTGTGGAAACTGCTGATTTAGGTGATTTTATTGAAATTACTGGAAACTTATTTATAACAAAAAAGGGTCAACAGACTTTACAAATTTCCACTTGGAAAATATTGACTAAAAGTTTGCGTCCATTGCCAGATAAATGGGATGGCTTGCAGGATGAAGAAGAAAGATTAAGAAAAAGATATTTGGATGTGATGTTTAATCCAGAGGTGAAAGATTTGATTATAAAGCGAACAAAATTTTGGAATGCTTTTCGTGAGTTTTTAAACTTGAAAGGTTTTATAGAAGTGGAAACACCGATTTTGGAAAATACCACCGGTGGAGCAGAAGCTAAACCTTTTATTACTCATCACAATGCCTTAGGTTTGGATGTTTATTTGCGTATTTCACCAGAATTATGGCTGAAG
>CAZJFZ010000089.1:1047-1357 GCA_964545745.1 uncultured Candidatus Saccharibacteria bacterium | reverse complement strand
AGATGAATTAAATTGGAGTGGTGGTTTACTCTCTATGAAAAAGTGTGTTAGTATAGATACAGGGGAAACTTACTATGGTGATTCTTTTTATCATTCAGTTTCTAGTACAGTTACTGGCCGAGAAGATTTAGCTGTCACAGAAAATTATGGTGAAGATATTTGTGATACAGTCACTCCTGGTAGTTGGATTTCTAATCAAGCACAAAAAATAACCAGTCTTGATTTGGATAGACTTGGTATGGCTGATGAAATAAATGAAATTGTGGGTGCTTTAGCCAACTTTCTCATAACAAAAGTTATGCAAAAAGGT
>CAZJFZ010000089.1:0-1037 GCA_964545745.1 uncultured Candidatus Saccharibacteria bacterium | reverse complement strand
TGCTGGAGTTGGTGGCAAAGAACTCTCACCTAATGATTCTGCTTGGCGTTCAGGTATCACTCAATTACAAAATCAACAAGACCGTGCTATCAGTTTAGCTGCTTCTAGCACTACTTATCAAGATAATGGTCATGTCAATTTCAATCGAAACTTCACTGATCGATTAGATATAATTAGTGCTATTGATGAACAAATTTTCATTGAAAATGATTACTTAACAACACAAAATTATATCTTCCAATTGTTAGATGATATGCAAAATGGTTTTTCTTCTGCTTCCACTGGCAAACACTGCACTGAATTTACTAAGAATGAAATTATCAGCCAAATTCAAGGTAATTATACTGGTAATCGTGATTTACCTTGGAATAAAATGGACATAAATACTGTTTCCAGCACTACTATAAATAATTTGTCCATCTTAAGTTCAGCCAAAGATGCTATTTCCACAAGTAATGATAATACTGTTATGACAGATTGGACAAATTATTTGGCTTCAATAAATACTTTCCATTCCATTATTGATATAAATAATTATTCTTCAAATGGAGTTTATGCTACCCAAGTAAGAGATTGGGTAATAAGTAAATTAGATGCTTACGCCAATAATTGCGGAATTGATTATTATAATTGGAATTTTATTTAACAAATAACAAATGAGCGGGTTTTATAAAAAAATAATATTTGTCTTCATCCTCACCGCGGTTCTTTGGGGTGGGGTGGGGTTGGAGGTGTCAAGGGTCTTTGCGTTAACAGACATAAATAATCCCTATGGAGACCCCCAGACTCCAACTGGGTCTTTAGATACTACAAACAATATTCCCATAGTTGGAAACCCAACATCCGTAAAAGTAAAAAAAGTAGAGCTAACTCCTGAACAAGTAGTCAAAGAAAAATGTGGAAAAGAACCTACAGACAAAACTAATATTGATGCCGTCAAAAAATATGAACTTTGTACTGCAGGTGTTTTAAGAGCTAGACCCGACGGTAGTTTTCCTTTGCAATTAGCTCCCTCGTGGGGAGCGGCACTCACTAAA
>CAZJFZ010000088.1:0-1439 GCA_964545745.1 uncultured Candidatus Saccharibacteria bacterium | reverse complement strand
ATTATATACCTTCGTTTAAAAATATGCTATATTTAAAAGATGAAAGACCCCAAAAAAATCAAAATTGATTTTCTTAAAGAAGTTCACGCTCTGATTGAAGAAATAAAAAAAGATAGCTCTTCTATACTAAAAATTTATGATAAATTATTTAAAAAATATGTCAGATATGAAGATAAAATCGAAGAGATAAGATTTCTTTATGATTTAGACCACTATATAATTAAAGGATCTATTTCAAAAGAAGACTTAATAAATGAATTTGAAAAAATATTTTTTAACAGGTAATGGCGAGAAAGATGGTCTTTCTCGCCATTAGGTAGGTTGTCATTGGTTTGTGGTTGTCGGGTTCCTCACTTCTGGAAGTTGGCCCCATGCCAATTCTCAGTGTGACCCTTGCCAGTCGCTTCCGAAAGAGAGACCGAGTGCTCGTGCTTACTCTCACCGTCATCGCGACTGATCCGTTCGCTCTTGTGATTCCCGTCTTCGTCACGACTCGACTTGAAGGATGCCTTGTCAGACCTCCCATCCGAGCTCGTGCCAGAGAACCAACTTGTCCAACTCATGACTCACCTCCTCTACTTTTTCTCTTTTGCTTCAAGCACCATGCCGAAGCTCTACTGTAAAGAGTAACAAATGGGGGGAGGGTAAAAGTCAAGCTAAATATATATCATTAATATCCATATTTTTAATCCCTTTTAACCATTGTTGTATTATATACCTTTTTAAAAAGAAACCAAATAAAAAAATGAGGTCATAGGAATCACCCACAACCTCATTTCACTTCAACGATCGATAGACAAGCTCTATCTCTCTTATTGCTGAAGATTCTGAATCAGATGCGTGAGCCACATTCTTCAATTCACTTACCTGATACTTAGCCCGGAGCCCAGAACCATTACGACCAACAATCTTCCACCGGACTAAACCAACGGCTCTCTCACCCTCAACTACAACAAACAAAGACGAGGAAGAAGACATCCACTGAACCATTTCTTCAAAGTAAGAAGTCCTAACATGATCTGCGTAAAACTCACTCCAAAAAGTCCTCTCTAAAATGGCCCCCTTAGAAAAAAGGACTACCAAACCATGCCACTTTATCAGACAAAACAGTTCCGAGATTAGATCATCGTTCTTTGCCCAGTCAGGCTTTACAATAATCAATGTTCTCAAGATCCACCTCCCTTTTTGTTCTTTCTATTCTAATTCTAGTTATAACTTATTTGACTTACTATTGTCAATAAGCAAAAATAAAACGAAAAAAACTTAGATCTTATTTTTTCTTAACATTAATTCCGGTTTACCCATCGTTAATTCTAAGCTAACCTTTATATTTAGATTTTTAATCCAATTCCAAATTTCTTTTTTTACTTTTACAATATTTTCTTTTTCATCAACATTATGTCTTTCAACTTCCATAAAAAGACCAAGTTTTTTTACAT
>CAZJFZ010000087.1:0-1497 GCA_964545745.1 uncultured Candidatus Saccharibacteria bacterium | reverse complement strand
AGTGTTTGATATTTAAGTTCTTTTATGTTAATGTTGGTTTTATGGAAAAAGTCGAAATAAAAGAAAAAGAGCCCGCCCGGATGACCCGGTCGGACGGGGGTATGGGCCAAGTGTATGAACTTGGCTACCATATAGTTTCCACCGTTGCTGAGGAAAACTTGCCTAAGGAAGTAGAAACCTTAAAAGCAATTGTTCTTCAGGACGGAGGATCGCTAATTTCTGAGGGCGAACCAAAGCTTATTAACCTCGCTTACTCAATGACTAAGTCTGTCGCGGACACTAAGAAGAAATTCACTACGGCCTATTTTGGCTGGATAAAGTTCGAGACTAAATCAGAGTTAATGCCAGTAATAAAGAAGGCCGTGGATGCAAGTCCTACCGTTCTTCGTTATTTGCTCATTAAAACCGTAAGAGAGAATACTTTGTATACGCCTAAATTAAATGTGCGAACAGTTAGCAAAGAAGAATCCCCAGTTAAGGTCAAAAAATCCATCAAGACCGATGAAAAGAAAGCCACTTCTTTGGAAGATATTGATAAAAGTATTGATGAATTAGTGGCAGAATAGTTTATTAGTTTAATTTAAAATTATGTATCTAAATAAAGTCATTCTTTATGGAAATTTGACCAGTGATCCGGACTTAAAATCACTACCATCTGGTGTAAAAGTCACTTCTTTTGGTTTGGCCACTAACCGAACCTATAAAGATAAAGATGGCAATAAAAAAGATACCGCAGAATTTCATAATATTGTTGCTTTTGCCAAGCCAGCGGAATTGATTGCTCAATATATGAAAAAAGGGAGAGCCTTGTTTGTTGAAGGAAGATTACAAACTAGAAGTTGGGATGATAAAACTACGGGGGCAAAAAAATATAGGACAGAAATTGTGGTGGATAATTTCCAATTTGGTCCAAGCCCAATGGGTCAAGGTGGAGGAGCTTATACCTCAAATCAGACTGAAAGTGAAGCAAAGAGTACCACCAACAAAGCGGATAAAATAGATACTATAGAATATCCGACGGAAGAAATAAATCCCGAGGACATTCCATTTTAAAAACAAAATTAAAAATAAAGACAATGATTAAACAATGTTTTTTTTCACAAAATAATATCAAGTATGTTGACTATAAGGATTTGGACTTGATCAAAAAGTTTATTAATCCTCATGCTCGCATTATGGGCAGTAAAAAAACTGCCACGAGTGCTCGTAGTCAACGTCAGTTAGCGGAAGCCATCAAACGCGCCCGCTTTATGGGTTTGTTGCCGTATTTAAGCAGGTAGTAAATATAAAATAAAAACTGCCAGAAGATTCTCTCCGTTTAACGGAGTACCTAATCACTCCGAGAATCTTCTGGCAGTTTTTATTTTTTAGCTCTTTCTACATATTCACCAGTTTCGGTATTAACTACTACGGTGTCATTTTCATTTACAAATAGGGGAGCATTGATAATCGCACCAGTTTCCAAAGTAATTTGCTTGGAGCCACCAGTGGCGGTGT
>CAZJFZ010000086.1:0-1501 GCA_964545745.1 uncultured Candidatus Saccharibacteria bacterium | reverse complement strand
AGCTGTTCTATCTTCCTTATTGTTTCTTCTCTCATCTTAGTTTTCTCAGAAAAAGCACGTCTGAGGCATGAACATCACTAAATTTGTTTTGTTAGAGGGTATTTAAATCTTTTTTTGAAAAAAAGGTTTGCAGATTGGAGTGTTCAAAATCTAGAAATATCTTGAAATACGAATACTTTTTAAAACAGGGTTTTCTTTCACTAAACTTTTGCGAAATCCCTCGTGGAGCTTGTCCATTCTAAATATCATATATTTTAGCCAAAAATAAGAAAACCGAAACATTTATATATCTAGTTATATAACTAGATAGATGGGATATAAAACAAAAGTACAGTTGATAGAGCGAAAGAAATCTAAACAGTGGTACATAAACTTTCCATACCAAGTTGCAGAGGTTATGGAATTTGAGAAAGGAGAAGACTGTGAATGGACTTTGATTGATAAGAAGTCCCTCAAGTTAAAAAGAGTAAAGAAATAATATGTCTCTTCCAGTAATTGAAAAGCCACAACAATTAATGGCAAATCTAGAAGTTTACAAAAGTATCTTTACTAAACCTCAATTTGACCATTTTAAGAGGTTAATTGCAGGATTAATAATTTCCGATAACAAAACTGTTCAGGAAATTAATGACTGCTTTAATGAATGTGACCAAAGCAGTTTGAATAAATTTCTTACTTTATCTTCTTGGGATAGAGAGGAAGTTGAAAATATTAGAATGGAACAAGTGAAAAAACTTAATCTTTCCGAAGGAATATTGATAATTGACCCCACTCTTTTGCACAAAACAGGAAAGCACATGGAAAAAGCAAATTATCACTATGATGGTTTGACTAAAGAAAAAGAATGGGGGCACCAGTTAGTTCATAGTATTTTTACCGATGGTAAAAATAGTTTTCCATTAAGGGGAGATATTTATATAAGAGAAGTTGATGCTGACAAAAATAATCCCTTTAAAACGACGAGAGAAATTGGGATGGAGCATTTAGATTTTGCCATCAAGAACAATATTCCTTTTTGGTTAGTGATGGCGGATGCAGGATTATATGCCGATTTTTTCTTGAATAAGATAAAATCGATTAATAAAAAATATATTATTGGAATTAGAATATCTAATAAAATAAGCATCAGTAAAGGAAAAAGAATTAATGTTGAAAATTATCTTAACACTCTTTCAGATTTGGATTTCAGCACGCATATTTATGAAGATGAAATTTACCATATTCATGTAAAAGAAGTTTATACTCGAGGAGTTGGAAAAGAAAAACTTTTAATCTCATATAAAGAAGGTGCTGAAGATAACATAAAAATTTATACTACCAATATCTTTGATAAAAATGATGAAGAACTAATGTATTTTCTTCTGCAAAGATGGGATATTGAAGTTCTTCATCGTGATGCAAAACAAAACTTAGGGCTGGAGGATTATGAAGTTCGCAAGTTCGGTGCAATACAGAAAGTCGTATGCGCTGTTCATGTGGCTTACACTCAACTAGCCCTAAG
>CAZJFZ010000085.1:0-1666 GCA_964545745.1 uncultured Candidatus Saccharibacteria bacterium | reverse complement strand
GGGTAATATTACCACCTACTTTTTTGCTTATTTTTCAGGGAAATTTTTTCATTTCGAGCATTTTATACCTTGTTTTACCAAGTATTTATTTTTCAGTAAGAAAGCCGAATGTAGTTTTAAAGGCACTTATTGTTTCTTTGGTAGCGATGCCACCCATGGTCATATTTGATTATCTAGCGTTTCTAAATAAAGCTTGGGCAGTTCCGACTATTTTTTCTTTCAGATTTTTTCAATTTATTCCATTTGAGGATTTCTTCTTCACATTTTGGGCTGTATATGTAGTTATTGTAACTTCTCATTATTTCTTTTCGAGTTTAAAGTTAAATATTATAAATAAAATTACAATCACAAAATCAGGTATTATTTTACTGTCGCTTTTTGTATTATTTCTTTTTTTCTATCTATTGAAACCAGAAATTTTCATCATTCCTTACTATTATATATTATTGGTTTTAGTTGCATTTATAATTCCTGCTTTAATTTTATTTATACAATTTAAACCTTATCAAAAACCTTTGCTCTGGATAGTTACCTATTCAATATGTTTGATGTTACCTTATGAAATTACAGCTAACATACTCGGTTTTTGGACTTTTCCCTCTAGTGAATATATTGGGATAATTCGCATACTTGGCCAAAGTTTTCCGATAGAAGAATTTCTTGCATGGATGATATTCTTTCCTCTAGCTACATTGGCCTTTGGTAAATGGGTTACCGATAGAGCGAATTACTGAATTTAAAGTAAAAATAATTATAAATACTGAAATAAAAATCATTTAATAATATGCCAATTTCAAACAAAGATATCGCAGAATATTACAACACACATCAAATTAACTATAATTTGTTTTGGTCGAAAACTGCTTTACACTATGGATTTTGGTATGACGATACAAAAAATCTCGCAGAGGCAGTTTCCAACACGGACAAATTTATTGTGGATATTTTAGATATTAACTCAAATGATATTGTTTTTGATGCTGGCTGTGGAGTAGGAGGTACTAGCATATACATAGCAGAAACTACGGGGGCGAAAGTTGAAGGAGTTACTTTGTCAGATGTTCAAATAAAAATAGCTCAAAATAGGGCTTCGCAATTAGCTTCATCAAATCTTCTTAACTTTTCAAAACAAGATTTCACTAAGACAGATTTTAAAGAAAACACATTTTCAAAAGTATTTGGTATCGAATGTATTTGTCATGCACATAAAAAACTAGATTTTTTAAATGAGGCATACAGAATAATGAAATCGGGTGGAAAAATTGCTGTCGTTGATGCTTTTTTGATTAACGAAAATCTTAATGATAAAGAAAAAAATACTTATGCAAAGTTTAACCAAGGTTGGAGATTACCCAATTTATCAACAAGAGAAGATTTTGAAAACAATCTGAAAATTGCTGGATTTAAAAATATAGTTTTTTACGACAAACTTGAAAATATTAAAAAATCGAGCCGAATACTTTACTATTACGGTCTTATCACATATCCACTTGAGTTTTTTAAGGAAAAGTTCGGAGTTGGGGTCCCTAACTTTGCACCTTTCTGCCAGAAAAAATTGTTTGAGGGAATAGCTACTTATGGTGTTTTTATTGCTCAGAAGTTATAGCAAACTAGCCCCATTCGGAAATTTCAAAAACAAGCCCGCGCGGATTCCTCCCCAGACCCC
>CAZJFZ010000084.1:0-1677 GCA_964545745.1 uncultured Candidatus Saccharibacteria bacterium | reverse complement strand
TTATCTTCTCATGGGGAATAGAAAACTGTTTGGACACATTTTTAACAGAAATAGCTATATTAGATTTAGGTTCGGAAATTTTCATATTATCTTTTTATATAAGCTCGGCAACAGTTTTTTCCGATTTACGGAAAATGAAGAAGGCAATGACGACGGCAAAAATGATGCCAAGAAATAACAAACTAAAATCACCATAAGTAGCAAAAGTATTATTTATAATCCCCTGCTTGGAAAAATGGATGATAAAAGCAAGAGGATTTATAAGAAGAATTTGGCGGATATGGGCAGGCATCAATGTCAATGGATAAATAATTGGCGAGGCATACATCAAAACCGACAATAAAACTTCCCAAGTGGTACGCAAGTCACGATAGCGAACATAAAATGGTGCGGTGAGAAAAGAAAAAGCGACAGCTAAAATATAGAGAAGAATCGCGTAAACAAAAAACATCACCAAACCAAGAAAGGATGGTATTTTACCATAAATTAAAAAGAAAAAAGCAAGAACAATAAGGTTCATCCCAAAAATAAAAAGAGCATTCATAGTAGAACCAAGAACAATAGTCCATCTAGGAACATATATCTTGGTTACTAATTGAGCCTTAGAAACAAGCGAGGTAAGGCCAGTCATAGTTGCTTCAGAGAAGAATTGAAATAAAAGCAAGCCGGTAATAAGTTCCAAAGGATAATCTGGCGTACCAGAATTTCTAAAATTAAAAATGGAAGAAAAAACAAAGTTTAGAATAGTAAACATTAAAAGAGGCTTCAAAATAACCCAAATGTAGCCCAAAACACTACTGTGGTAACGAAGCTTAAAATCAGTTTTGGCTAAACGCCAAACTAATTCCTTATAATTTTCATGACTTTTTACCATTTATTTTAATATATTATCTTATATCTCCTCCCCAAATATAATCAGTAAAATTTGGAGCTTCATTTTTACCGATAATCATGGTTTTTTTTATTCCAGCCACACTGGCGATTTTTACTAAATTTTCAACATCAAAATATGTCGGCGTTTCTTTTACCTCCAAAGCGACAAGGGCTTCCTTATCTCTTTTGAGTATAAAATCTATTTCTCTGCCTGTTTTTAAGGCATAATATCTGACTTCACCAAAATGTTTCAACTGATTAAAAATGGTATTTTCAAATTTAGCTCCTCCGCTCAAATCAGCCAAAATATTAGCTAAACCAGTATCAGAAAAATACAATTTTTGAGCTTTAGTTATTTCTTTCTCCCGGCTATTAGTGAAAACAGAGATACGTCGAATCAAATAAGTATCCTCTAAAAACTTCAGATAATTCCTCAAAGTTACATCACTAATTCCAACTATTTTTGATAACTTAGCATAATCTAGCCTTGAGCCCACCTGCCCAGCCAAGATTTTTACTAATTTATAAAAATCTTCTTTCTTCTTAAAATCCGAAAGAGTTTCTACATCAATATTAATATAAGAATTTATTATATCCCTGAGCATTTCTTTCTTAACCTCCAAAGAATTCGCTAAAACCACTTCAGGGAAACCACCATACTCTATAAATTCTTCATAGTAAGCTTTAAAAAAACCATAACCAGATCCAGAAATAGTGGAAATTAAAAAATCTCCGCCATTACCATGTTTGATATTTTTAAAGTTTAAAAATTCTTCAAAATCCAGTGGGTATACTTCAAATATA
>CAZJFZ010000083.1:0-1696 GCA_964545745.1 uncultured Candidatus Saccharibacteria bacterium | reverse complement strand
AACAGGTCTTTTTGATATGAAGTCTGGTTTTTATCTATGGCTCTTTTACTATCCTTGCCCAAGTCAGCTATCTTGTCATAGATAATAAGCTCGTGGGCTTTGGTATGGGCATATAAGCTCTGTCCGTCATTGATATAGCGAGAACGGGTAAAATCAAAGCTTTTTCGTAGGTTCACTTTATTCATTTCGTTTATAAGATGATTTACCGTGTAGCCGTCTTCAAGTGGGATATTCTTTGAATAATGGACCGAGCTTATTGGTGCATTTTCAAGCATAGATTTTGTAATTACTACTCCCATTTCTTTTAGTCTTTCCTGTAGAGTATCAATAACTTTCGGAAAGTCTTTATCTTCTAGCTCGTCTAGGTTATTAAGATAAAGCAGTTTGGGAGCGGAAAATTCCATACGAACATTGGCGTCTTTACCAAATCGTCTGTCATAGGCCGTCAATCGTGGAAAGTATTTGCCAGTGTCTTTTTCTGCCTTACTTGGATTACGAACATATTTTGCATATTCAGCTGTTTTGGAGTATAGGTCCCAGCTGGATATACCCGAAAGGAAAACCATTTTATCTTTTGCTAATAAAAGGCATATTGTATCAATCATTGTTTTGTGTTTTTTTAAGTTGATAAAGTTCAGGATTTTGTTTTTTATCTTCTTGAATTAACCAAGCAAAAGAACCGACCAGCTTTTGCCTGTCCTCAATGGATAAATCCTCTATTTTTAAACCTCTTTGAGGCTTCTCTGTGCTAGTAAAATCCTGCATAAAAGCAACCTTGATGGTTGCCTTTTAATGCTACGGTTAATTTACTTTTGTGTATAAGTAATATGTGTAATACGGAAACTTTCTGTCCTACACATCTTTTCTCCTTTTTCTTTCCATAGAAATTATCTTGCCAATATATCCAACATCTTCAGTTTTATCAGCTCCATAAGTATCAGTCAAAAGTTCCATTATTTTTCTTCTTGATAGACTGCGGTTAGCCCAAATCAGCTCATTTCTTTCCTTGATAAAGTCATCCTTTCTTTTTACCTTTCCAACCTTAGTGGTATTGGCATACTCCTTACCATATTCAGTAAATAAATTCCATATCTTACGCACATACTCCACGACATCCCTTTGCGTGGCACTAGAGCTAATATATAAAGCCAGTGGATATTTCTGAGTCAAATCGTTCTGGTGGTCAATATACATATTCCAAAAATCTTTTACATCAGCACTATATTCAAAGAATTCTGACCTAGCTGGGACCAACTTACATAAATTATCAAGCAAAACAGCTTCCTCAAACATCTTTTTCAGACATTTGTTATAGTAAAAATACAGCTCAAAAGCCAGACCAACATCAATATTATCTACTGGAAAATTAGCCCTAATTTTTCTTAAGGCAAGCCTCACTTTCTTTTGATTTTCTCTGCTGACTTTATTGCTATCTACAGTATTAAAAAAACTCATTTTACTTTTAATAATTTTTTCTAAATCATCATCAGAAATAACAAAGCCCTCTGGTGGCATACCAATTTCGGCTCTTAGCTCTAATACTTTAGTCTGAAAGTAATCAGACTTTATGTAATCATCCAGAAAATTGAGTATTTTTTGTTGTGGCTGAAAGTCTTTCATATCCTTTACTTTACTTTACAAACAATATTTTTTCAAGTAAAATGGCCAGACAACTGAATATTGGCCTAACCCTTAG
>CAZJFZ010000082.1:0-1773 GCA_964545745.1 uncultured Candidatus Saccharibacteria bacterium | reverse complement strand
GACTTTCCCAATAACTTCACTTTTTAAGGCTTGATGTGGATCTCTGTTGTGCATAATAATTATTTACTATTTATCGCCTGAACATAATTGCAGTAATCGCAATTAGGATCAGCGTTGGGAATTTTATTACCATTCAAACACTTGTGGGCTTCCATGATAGTTTTTTCAACCCAAGAATCATCGCCCTTATAAGCGATTAAGGTGATATCGAATTCAAGCTTGGCGTCAAAAGCCTTTCGGTCCGTCTGGCCGTTGCAATATACAAAATAGCCGGTACTCGAAACTTTGTACCCGTTTTGGCGAAGTAGCCACTGGTAGATTTCCATCTGCCGTTTATATCCAATCTGCCAATCTTTATTAAGTTCAGTAATATCTTCATCCTTTGAGGTGGATTTATAATCCACGACAATGTATTCGCCTTGGGAGTTTTGCCAAAGATCGTCAATAGCACCGAATACAAGAAAATTAGTCGGCTGGTGCAGATATTGGATACCAGTAAAGTTATGTCGCCATTTATCCAAGTCTTCGTGAGCGACAGGGCGAGCGTCAACGCCGTATTTTTCAATCAGGGGATGTTTTGTACCCGCGACACGATGAATATCAAACTCGAGCTTTAAAAGGTGATCAACGGCCGAGTTTAATGCAAAAGGAAAGCCCGGTGGTCGTCCAACGCCAAGTTTGCGGTCATAATAAAAACATCTTGGGCAGTTTAAAAACAGATCAATCTTTGATCGAGATAGCTTAAATAACTCGGCTGATGCCGGATCATATAAGCTTCTTGTTCGTTGTGGATTGTAATATTCAGACATATTTTTTAATAATTATAAGGACTAAATATCTGCACTTCTTTGTTTTCAATTTTGGCTTTGGTTTTAGCAATTATTTTCTTATCGATACAAACATTGCTATCAATTATATTTTTAATCTTCATATCTTTGATCCAACCAGTTTCAAATATCTGCTGTGTATCACCGTAAACACTCTTGCACAATTTTTCGTTTAAATTGAGTTTAAACTTCAAGCCTATAGACATTCTTTGCGTCCATATTTCTAAAAGGCCGATATTGGCCAGCATGCATATTTTTGACTGGATCAGCGACACCATCTCCTTTTGTCTTTTGTTTGGCAATTTGGCGATGCAGTTTGAAATTAAACCGGCGATAACCGGAAAAGAGTTCGGGTTGTTGTACGCAATATCAGTAAGCAGACTGGAGATGATTCTTTCCTGAGCATAAAAATCTTTTGACTTAACTACATCTAGTATCTTTGAAAGCCTGTTTTTAAGCGTCCCGGAATTTGGAAATTGTTTGCCGATTTGCTGGACTATAAGTAACTGCCTGAGTAATTCCTTTCTTGATAATTTTTTAGGCACATACTCAAACTTCAAGGCTTCGATCTTATCTTTTTTAATTGAGCCAGAGACGACATCTTCGTCAAAATAGGTTTTATTGGTATTTAATCGAAACCCTAAATTTAATAAAACCTCACCGAGGCATTTCAAGATTGTGTCACCATCGCTTACATCATTTACAAAAATTCTGTAGTCATCCCTGTACCTTAAAATATGAAATTTTCTACCTTTCAAAGCTGAAGCAAGTTTTTCGGATAATTCATAGTCTGCATGGCCAAGAACAATCTCTGCTATAAAGTCCATTAATATACTACCCTGAGGGATTCCGTTTGTTTGCCCAAAGGACATAGCTTGAATATGGTGATCGATTTTATTCCCGAAAAGATCGCCGTAGTTTCTCTTATTTTTTGATACTGCTTTAG
>CAZJFZ010000081.1:0-1779 GCA_964545745.1 uncultured Candidatus Saccharibacteria bacterium | reverse complement strand
AAATCCAGGTTCGATTCCTGGCGGGGGGACAAAAATAAAAATAGCCAGAAATTTCTCGGAACGATTAGTTCTGACGTTAAGTGGAGAGAATTTTCTGGCTATTTTTATTTACCAGCCTTAGCGAGCATTTTGGCCAAACGAGATTTTTTGCGAGAAGCCGTATTTTTGTGAATCAAATTAGTTTTACAAGCTTTATCAATCACTTGGAAGGCTTTTGGTAATAAAGCTTCCGCTTCCTTAATTTTCTTCTCCGCCACTAATTTCTTAAACTTTTTAACTGTATCAGAAATAGCATCCTTTCTTTTAAGGTTAAAATCGGCTTTATGTTTTGAAGCTCGTAGAGCTTTTTTGGCGGATGAAGTAACAGGCATATATTTTTGTTATTTAGTATTGCTAAGAAAAGATAACACAGACAAGACAAAAAAGCAAATTTAGCTTATACTTACCCTATGATTTCCCAAATCACCGGCACCATCATCCATAAAACGGACAAATTCATCATCATTGAGGCCAACAATATTGGTTATAAAGTTTTTGCTACCACTAATTTATTAAGTATCACCAAAGTGGATGAAAAAAATAAAATTTGGACTTATTTAGCTGTACGGGAAAACGCCTTAGACCTTTACGGTTTTTCCGAAAAAAAAGAACTGGACTTTTTTGAATTATTGATTACTATCTCCGGAGTCGGACCAAAAACCGCCTTAAACATTTTAAATGTGGCTTCAGTGGACTCTCTCCGCAAAGCCATTTCCAGTGGTGAAACCGCTCATCTCACCAAGGTTTCTGGTTTGGGCAAAAAAATGGCGGACAAAATTGTCTTGGAACTCAAAGGCAAACTTGGCAGTTATGAAGAAGTTAACTTGGGATTGAAAGAAGAAATTGATGCTTTGGAAGCACTCAAATCCCTCGGTTATTCACATAAAGAAAGCCGAGAAGCCTTACAGGAAATTAACAACTCATCCTCACTCACCACCAGTCAAAAAGTTAAAGCCGCCCTTAAACATTTAGGAAAATAAAAAATGAACAAAATTTTACAAAAAATAAAAAAAATGATTCCTAAGAAAGTTTTTGCGTTTATTCAACCTTTTTATCATTATGGTTTGGCTTTATTAGGTGCACTTATTTACCGCTTTCCCGCCCACCAGATAAAAGTGGTGGCGGTAACCGGCACTAAAGGCAAAACTTCCACGGTAGAATTTATCAATGCCATTTTGGAGGAAGCGGGTTTTATTACCGCACTTGGCAGTACTCTGCGTTTTAAAATCCGAGATGAATCCAAGCCCAATATGTACAAAATGACCACTCCCGGGCGTTTCTTTAATCAACGATTCTTACGACAAGCGGTAAATGCTCATTGTGACTATGTCATCTTAGAAATTTCTTCCGAAGCCGCTAAACAATATCGTCACAAATTTATTGCTCTTGATGCTCTTGTTTTTACCAATTTAGCACCAGAACATATTGATTCTCATGGCTCTTATGATAAATATTTGGAAGCTAAATTAAGTATTACTCACGCCTTAGAAAAATCCAATAAAAAAGGGAAAATTATCGTCGCTAATATTGATGATAAGGAAGGACATAAGTTTTTGAATATAAAAGTTGAGAAGAAAGTTCCTTATTCTCTCAAGGATGGCGAGCCGATCATTTGTCATGATAATGGCGTAGATTTTGTCTGCGAGGAAATAAAAATCCAATCCAAACTGCCGGGAAAATTTAATGTTTACAATATGCTAGCAGCCGTAGCTTATGCTCGGGCCTTAGGAATAACCATGG
>CAZJFZ010000080.1:0-1820 GCA_964545745.1 uncultured Candidatus Saccharibacteria bacterium | reverse complement strand
TACAAACTTAATGAAAAAAAAGAAGATGGATTATTCGAGAACTTAAGAGAAAGAAGCCAATAAATGAGATTGCTTTAGCACAAAAAGTGCATCGTAAGACCATTTGGGAGATTAATAAGAAATACAATTGTTTTGGTGAAAATGGTCTCAAAGATCACAGACCAGGGCGGCTTTTTGAGCCGCTGAATCACAAATTTTATGACATTGTGATTCAAGAATGGAAAAGAAACAAATGCGGAGCAAGAAAACTTTACCAAGTTCTGAGGAAGAAAGGATTTAGTGTTTCTTTACGCAAGATTAGCCAAGTGATGATAAAAGAGGGCTTTCAAAAGCCCTGTAAAGCACGGCAAAAACCACGAAAATACAAACGCTATGAATGGCCTATTTCTAACTTCATGTGGCACACTGATTGGCATAAAATTAAGCACAGTCAACTTAAAGGAAAACAACTTTTGCCTTACATTGATGATTGTTCCCGAAAAATAATGGCACATGGCGTGTTTGATAATGCTACTGAGAAAAACTCTTTAGCAGTGTTATACACTGCAATTGCGGAACATGTGGTTATTCCATTTGAACTAAATAGTGATCGGGGGTCACAATTTATTCCTAATAAATTCAATAAGCATGGAAAAGCAAACCATGCTTTTCAAGAAGCCATCGGCGAATTAGGAATAATTTTTATTCCATCAAAGAAAAGACATCCACAAACCAACGGAAAGAACGAAAAATGGTTTGATATTTTTGAGAAAGAATTTGATGAAAGATTTGAAACAGTAGAAGAGTTTGTAAACTGGTATAACGACGAGAGAATAAGTGAAGCTTTGGATTACATTACTCCGAATGAGGCATATAAAAAGCGGCTTTAAAAAGACGCCAAAATGTTACGTGATTTTGATACAAGTTACGTGAAATCGATACTATAGGTTTAGCGACAAAAGAATTGTCGCAGTATCGATTTTAAGTAACATTTTGGAAAAAATAAATATATGGGATGGTGGGTTTTTTATTTATAAGTATTTAAAAACGATTTTTTATTTTTTGATGTTACGTGATATCGGTACTATACAAAAATCAATTATAAAAAAGAATAAGAAATTTACGCTTTTTTCGGATCTCCAACAATAGCTTCAGAACCTTCTTTGAGTATTTTCAGGTTAACTTGATGAATGATCTTGGTAACCATTTCTCCGCAAACAGTTCTTCTTTTGATGATACCAGGCTGTTTTTTACCATTGCGATCTTTTCCGCAGTAACCTACACCTTTTCCCTGCATCAAGATCTTCTTTCTAGGTTCTTGGATTCCTTTACGCATCGGAAAACCGCATTTGTCAGATCCGCCGGTAATCTCGAATTCATAACCAGAAAAACCTAATTGATCGCCAGAAATCTTTTGTCCGATTCTTATTTTCAATAAATTATCAGCTTCAGGACTTTTTACTTCCTTCTGATAAGACTTGCCGTCTTTGGCACCGATAACCAATTTAAATTCTGTCATTTTTTTTCCTCCCGAGACTAAAGAGCCTTTTGACTCACCCTGATGGTGTCTCAGCGATGTATATTTTAAGTTAGATTTGACGCTTATTTATAAAAGTTATCTGTTAAAAAAGCTAAAGCTAAAGAAAAAGCGGGACTTAGTGCAAGATTATACTTTTATTTCTGTTCCAGACCATTTAGTTCTTGGAGCAGAGTACCATGCTCGAGTTTTAGCTTTTCAAGCTCTTTTTTCTTGTACTCGTTGATTTGATTTTTACTTGCATCCCACTCTAGAGGCCGGATCTTCTTTTCCAAGAGGAACATCTGTTCCCTTAGTTCTGAAA
>CAZJFZ010000079.1:772-1917 GCA_964545745.1 uncultured Candidatus Saccharibacteria bacterium | reverse complement strand
TTAATGAATATAAGATTTTGCAGGGCAAAGGACAAATTTCACACGAGCGAGCAGAACAAAAAGCCATTGCCGAATATGATGAATTTAATAAAATACAAAAAATAGAATCCGACTTTGATCGAGAAGTCGTAAAACGGTTACAGGACGCCGAATCCAAAAAGCCTAAGAAAAATAAGAAATAATATGACTAATAAAAAGCAAAAACTAGAGTTAACATGGATCGGCAAGGACGAGGAATTAAAACTCGAGCCGAGGATTTTGATTGAGGACCCAAGCAAATCCTATGGCGACAAGTCGGCCGAGAATATGCTCATCCACGGCGACAATCTCCTTGCGCTCAAAGCTCTTGAGCAAGATTTTGCCGGTAAAATAAAATGTATCTATATTGATCCTCCTTTTAATACCGGTGCAGCTTTTGAACACTATGATGACAGTGTTGAGCATTCAATCTGGCTTCAATTGATGCAATACCGGCTAGAACTTTTAAGAAAACTACTAAGGGAAGATGGGTGCATCTTTGTCCAACTCGATGATAGTGAGGCGTCATATTGTAAGGTTTTAATGGATGAAATTTTTGGTAGGAGTAATTATCTTAATCAGCTCACTATCTCAACAAATAGTCCGTTCGGTTTTAAGGCGACCTCTTCATCCTTATTTAAACAGGCCAACCAATTACTTCTATTTGCAAAAGATAAACAAAAATTTTCATTTAATAAGAAGAAATTATTTATTGAGAAAGAGTACGATATTGCTTACAAATGGTTTTTCGAAAATACCGATAAACCAGAAAGTCTTTGGACATGGAGGAATATCAGTGAAGTTGTTTCTGAAAAATTAGGTTTTGAATCATCAAAAGAGGCAAAGAAAAATATATCAAAACAAGAACTAGAGGCGGAGATTGCAATATTTGCTCTTAGTAACGCAGATAGAGTATTTCGTACAGCATCAGTAACGGGTGGCGCATATTTAAAAAGAAAAGAAACTATTAATCTTTCAAAAACAAGGAAAGATAAAATAACACGGCATCCGAATGATGATATGGATTATATGTTTATTGGAGGTGAAAGAGTCATTTATTATTCCGAGAGGTTAGTGAACCTCGAAGGTCAAAATGTACCGGGTGAATTAATTACAGATATTTGGAC
>CAZJFZ010000079.1:0-762 GCA_964545745.1 uncultured Candidatus Saccharibacteria bacterium | reverse complement strand
CTTTCCAAAAGGCAAAAAGCCAGAAAAAATAATACAAAGATGTTTTGATATTTCAACCAAGGATGGCGATTATGTGTTGGATAGTTTTCTTGGTTCCGGCACAACGGCAGCTGTTGCACAAAAAATGGGTCTCAAATGGGTCGGAATTGAAATTGGAGATCATGCAAACACGCATTGTATTCCGAGATTAAAATCTGTTATTGCCGGCACAGATCAAAGTGGTATTTCAAAATCTATTGGATGGACAGGTGGAGGTGGATTCAAGTTTTATAACCTTGCCTCAAGCCTGCTTCGCAAGGACTCTTTCGGCAACTTTGTGATTGACGAAAACTATAATGCCAATATGTTGGCGGCCGCTATGTGTAAGCATGAGGGCTTTAAGTTTTATCCGGACGAGACGCTTTACTGGAAGCACGGCAAATCCACTGAGACCGATTTTATTTTCGTCACTACTGGTTTTATTACCGCCGAGCAGTTGGATAAAGTTCATAGTGAAATGAAGGCTGGTGAAAGCTTGCTTATTTGTGCCAAAGCCTATGCCCCAGAATGCGAAAACCATTTTGCCAATATCACCATCAAGAAAATTCCGCAGATGATTCTCGGTCGATGCGAGTTTGGCAAAGATAATTACGACCTCAACATTATTAAAGCTACCAAAGCGGAAGCCGAGGAATCTAACGAAGCCAAATAATAAAAATGCTATGAACACCAAAGCCCAAGCAATTAAAAATCGTTTAAGCCTTCGCAAACCGCAAGCGGACA
>CAZJFZ010000078.1:0-1919 GCA_964545745.1 uncultured Candidatus Saccharibacteria bacterium | reverse complement strand
GCCGGCTAGAAGGCCCTGACGCTAAAATAATCACTTGATTCCTTTTGCCTACCTAAACGGAAAACAAAAGGTGCCCAGTCTCTAGGTAGCTTACTTCCATGAAGGGGCTGGACAATATTCCTCGCCAAAATAGCGAGAGGATTATTGGATTGGTTATGGCTCACCTGCCTGTGCCGTAGCGAGAGACAGTTCCGGCCAAAATTATTAAACGCTAGCTTTTTGCCAAGCAAACAGCTGTTTGGAGATGGATTCAATCTGCTCATTGAGAGTAATAAACTTATCCAAACTTATCTGCTTCAAATCTTTAACTAACCGCAGATACAGGCGGACGACTTCCAGATTTTCTCTGGCTGACTGTAAAAGCTCCTTTTTGAACTGGCTACTGTTTGCTCGGTAAATATTAGCAATCAGTGCCGTGGTTTCTTTTTTCAAATCCTCGCCGAGCGTGTATTTGTATTCCCGATCAAAGTTTTTGGTAAATTTAAATAAATCCAAAAGAAAATCATAGCTGACTTTATAGACGGGTAATGTATCATAAATGGCCATATTTATATATTTATATTTTTTAAAAATAGTCGAATTGTCAAATAGTCGAATTAATCCTTCAAGCAACGAACCGAGAAACCGAAAGTCTTATCGCCCGTGTCCCGGTACACCGAGACGAAGCCCGAATACAAGTACCGTCTCCAAGCCGAACCGCCACTCTCAAGCGAAGACCATAAGTTCGTGTACGCCCCAAGATTGAAGAAAGAACCATTGGTACTGCGGTAGCCGGCTAGAAGGCCCATAAATCCTGAAGCACCACCAGATTTTAATTTTGTGCCTTCATTAGTACCCCGCCAATTAGTGGTAGTTGTATCATAGGGGAAGTCCGTGGCACAGGAGGCAGAATCACAAACCGAAAGCTCAAGCAAAGTCCATTCATAATGCGAAGGTATATGCCAACCTGTTGGGCAGATTCCTTGAACTGGTGCCGTACAGGCTGGTTGGCCAGAACCAGTGCCGTTACAACTTGTTCCTCCGCACATCATCTGATTCCATTGGTACAAGCCACCATCTGTATTATTACTAACATTTCTGGTGCAGTTGGCATCGGAATCAGCATAGCAATATTTTTGGATAGAATTGCAGTCAATCCCCTGATTACTTGCTCCGGCAATTCGTGTGCCCACGTTTAGGTTTTGAGCCATCCAGCATTGAGTGCCAATTAATACGGTGGTGTAAACTTGACTATCTCGTAAATCAGTAAAGGTGCTACCACAGGTCCAGGCGGTGGCTGACAATTTAGCCTGGCCTCCGCTTATTGTCACATCCACTAAACCGGCAATTTTTGTTTGGTCGTCAAAGGAATCCGTGACTGTAACCAAGGTGACAGCATACACAATTCCAATCCCAATCACAATTGACACCACAACAACCATTACAACAGAAATGACTATTTTTACAAAAGGAATATCTCTCAAACTTTTACTAAAAAATTTCATAATATTTATTTTTAAAAATTAATTACCTGATTAACACCTTTATTATATCATACCAGTAATCAAACTAACAACAAAATCTTTTTTCTTTTATTTTTTTTAAACCAAACATTCATTCTTTTATCCTATACTTTGATTAATCTCATAACAAATGGAGTAAAATATGAAATTATATTTACTGAGGAAATTTCTAAACTTGATTTTGCCTTTGAAATATCAGTTATAACTTCAGCTAAAGTTTTAATCTCTATTTCCCGTTCTTTCATGTCCGGTAAAGTCATTAGCTCTTTTAAAATCTTATTCGCTTGTATTAAATACTCATTCAAAAGAACCAGATCATTTCTTTTTTTAGACGAAATGATTTTTGTTACTTCCGAACCCAGATTGGCCATTAAAAATAAAGAATCTCTTTTAATCATAAATTTTTGAATTAATAAT
>CAZJFZ010000077.1:0-2139 GCA_964545745.1 uncultured Candidatus Saccharibacteria bacterium | reverse complement strand
TAATTTTTGTGCCTTCAAAATTTCTAATATCTTGTATAAAGATATCTTCTAACTTATTATTAAATATTAATTTTTTTCTAAAACTTTCGACTACAAAATTATCCGCTATTTTTGAAGTGAAAAACACACCCTCTCCTGTATGAGATTGGGGCATAGTGGTTTGTTTGCCTTTTAACAGATCCTGAATAGCCTCTAAATCATTTTTTAGATTCTTTTTATTCATGATATTGTTAAAAATACCAACACCGTGGTCAATGCACGAAAACGAATATTCTCTTTATCTCTTTTATATCTGACGATAATACTATTTGATACCGAATGCTCAATGGCATTATTTAACATTTCGGTAAAAGCAAATTTTACAATTCTTAATACATTTTCCTTAACATCAATAAAAATTCCACTTTCTAACTTAATTTGCTCAAAAATAATATCTTCTGATAAATTGACATTTTTCAAGTACTTATTAACTTTTAATATTTTTTGTTTAGCATGTAATACAGCCTGCTTATCTGCTTTAACATACACAGCTTGATTTGCCTTACCAATTAAAATAATTTGACCTTCATCCCGTAGATCTTTAAAAAATCTACTAATATAGGCACGTGAAAAACCGGTTATTTTTACTATATCAACAACCTTAAGTTCTTTACCTTGATTTATGCGTTCTAAAATGAGTTTTTTGATATCCATGGTATATAATTAGTTTACAACTTTATATTAGCATATATATTAAAAGTTGTCAACAGTACTGTAAACAAATCATGTTTACTTCTACAAAAAAGCTGATAGCTTAGGTAAAGGCAAGCTCATCAGCTCGATAACGTCTGTTCTTCCTCGGAACAGCGACATAAATAACTCAAGCTGTTGTCCACTGATAGAAATCATACATTTTAAGTGTGAGACGATCGGCTATTATCTTACATCTGTGCGGTCTAAGATTTTGAATCCGTCCATTACCGCTTCACAGAGAAAATCCTCCAATTGGCTCTGATCCTCTTTTGTTTGGGCTTTATAGAGATACGTGTAGTAAAGCTGTTTTTGTTCTTGGCGAATAATTGCGGGGGCAAAATTTGTGCTAATTAGCATTGCGTTCATCAAGAGACGTCCAACACGGCCGTTTCCATCTCCGAATGGGTGAATCTGTTCAAACTTACTATGCACGCCAGCCGATAAAGAGATAATGTCTTTGGTTTTTTCAGTAATACGAGCCATAACCCCTGGGATAAGTTTTGAAACACTCACATAATTCGCTGTTGGCAAATTAACACCGGTGATTCTAACTCCATGATTGCGATATATACCAGCGTCCGGGCGAACGCCATTCATGAGAATGCTGTGGAGTTTAAGCACAAGAACTTCGTCAACTTTTTCTTTCTTAGCAATATGATCAAATAAATAATTCAAGGCAGTCTGGTGATTTTTTGCCTCTAGTTGTTCGATCAAGTTTTTATTTGGTAAAGCTGCGTTGTCAAAAAGAATAGCCGCAGTATCGGGTTCTGTAAGAGTACTACCCTCAATGCTGTTGCTGTGATAGGTAAGTTTCAAAATAAACTGATCACGAATATCCGGATTAGCCAAAATTTCATTTATAACACTTTTATGTTCTCCGGATTTTTGCCCCAGAGCTTGTTTTTTAGCCGTCAACTGATCAGATGGAATTATTTTCTGTCCGGTTACTTCCAAAAAAAGCTCATCAATGGAAGCCTGCATTTTTGCTCGGGGGTTGGATTTGCCGGTCCACCAACTGTTGAAAGCGGCAAAAGAAACGCCAAACCTTAGAGCCAGCTTGGTCTGGGTTAGTCCCAATATTTTTTGAATTATCTCCAATTTTTGACGAGTA
This sequence comes from uncultured Candidatus Saccharibacteria bacterium, assembly GCA_964545745.1. Lineage (GTDB taxonomy): Bacteria > Patescibacteriota > Minisyncoccia > Phycocordibacterales > GWA1-40-21 > CAIJXO01. The sequence goes on along the minus strand of CAZJFZ010000077.1, from coordinate 296 downwards.
TTCATATAATTAATTTAATTTATAATGGATATCTACTATATTACCAAACTTTATAAAGTTATGCAAAATTACGGAACTTTATAAAGTTATAGATAAAAAAATCAGTAGCACAAAAATAGGCAACAAAAAATTGTGCCGGATATTACCCACACAGTAATATAATAAGAGTTAGAATTGTACTTTTTCTTACACGCAACAAGCCCCTTCTTATAACTTAAGGGTGGCCAGAGGGAATCGGACCCTCGTCGCTAGAGCCACAATCTAGAGCTTTACCACTAAGCTATGGCCACCATATC
>CAZJFZ010000076.1:0-2151 GCA_964545745.1 uncultured Candidatus Saccharibacteria bacterium | reverse complement strand
TAGTATCTCCGCATGAGTGTTAATACTATAAAATTACTCCATAAAGTTTAAATACATAACCTATCTATTAGATAGGTATGAAAAGAGTAAAAGTCATAGAAAAATCAACCTTGACCCTAAAAGGAATAAAATGTTTTCTTGAAAGAGAAGTTAAACCCTTTGGAACAAGTGGGAGAATAGACTTTCCAAAGGAATTCATCGGTAAAAAAGTTTATGTTATAATTACAAATGGATGAAAATAAAATTAGTTTTGGTTTAGGAATACTAAAACATTTTATAAATAATTCTTTAGGTTTAGATTACGAAAGCAATAAAATAACTGGATTTGAACTCCTAAATTCTATTATTGATGCTTCAACCAATAATACTTATGTTGAAACTGTTGGAGATAAAGCAGATACGCTTTATCGTCGAATAAAAGAATCTCCGATAAGCATGACAACTTATGCTTATTTAAATTACATAAAAAGATTATCTGCAAAATTAAAACTAAATGAAAAAGAGGTTATTCTTGCTTTTGATTATACTGATGAAGATTTTTATGGAGATGTACAAGGTTTTGATATTCATGGATGGACGGGAAAAGATGCAGTTACGGGGCACTTTAAATTTATTACTTGCAGTATAATTTCAGATGATATTCCAGAGAAAATTCCTTTGATTTCTATTCCAATTAGATTAGGACATTACAAAAGCAGTGTAGTTTTACACTGCTTATCTTTGATAAAAGATTATATTGGGAAAATAAATTTAATTTTGTTTGATAGAGGGTTTTTTGATAAAGATTTGATGTACGAACTAACAAAATTAAATTATCCTTATCTTATCTTTGTTCCGAAACACAAAGATAAAAAAGAAATTCTTTATCCTATGAAAATAGGGGAACAAATTGCAATTTATAATGATTTTAAAGTCAATAAAAATCAAAGCAAATATGCCGGAGAAAATATTCTAATTTTTCTAAAAAGAATTTATGATCGACGAAGCAAAGAAAGGTACGATTGGGTTTTTGCAACAAATCTCGAGGAAGTTTTACTAAATAATGTCATAATTACTTATAAAAAAAGATGGAGAATTGAAACACAATTTCGAGTTCAGGATGAAGCAATAATAAAATGCAAGTCAACAGATATGAAAATAAGATATTTCTTTTTTATGTTTGAGCAAATGCTTCAAACGATTTGGATTTGTTTTTATAAGGATGAGGCAAGTTTTAAAGAATTTTTAATTGAGATGGCTAAAGTTTCAAAAAGATATACGAATGCTCAAGAATAGAAAATTTCCATATAGGGATAGAGTCTTGTAGGGAAAAGCGACGCTTTTCTATTCTAGGGATTTTGATAGAAGGAAGTATGCCATTTTGCTTTTTTAGCGGAGATACTATTTATGACGTTTGATTTAAATACTGTAAAAGTAAATGCTGGAAAGGTAATTGGTGCGGCATCTGAAGAGCCAGTAGATAGAGCAAAGATATTCTTAGCTTTGGAAGAATTTGATAGGACTTGGTTCTCTCTTCCAGTTAGAAGATTTAGAGATGCTTACGCAAGAGTTGTTGGTTTATTGGGAGGGCATAAAACAGAAACACCTGCCTGGGCAATAAAAAAGAACCATCTAGAGTTTGAAGCATATGGAACTTATTTATGTGATGTAGCACTCAGGCAGAATTACGAGAGAGAAATGGATCTTATTATGGCGGCTGGAACATTGAATTCTCTTGCTGATGTTTTGATGAGTAATCAAACAGAAATCGATAGAGCCTTTGCAAGATTAACCAAACATTAACTTTTTGTTTTCATCAGGTTTTCGAGATATTTTTTACCCAAAATGAGTTTTTTTTCGGTTATTTCCCCAAAAGAAAATAGCCACAATAGTTAATGAGGCGCGAAGCGCCGAATGCGCCGTACAACAACCTTTTGGGAAAAGGTTTTTCTACGAGTTTTCCAAAACCATAGATGTAGAACTACGTTTAAGAACAGTTAACCGAAGGCGAACATATATAAATTTCAAGAGATATCTATTAGGATGGTAAAAAGATTATTTGAGGATGAGGGATTTGTATATCCGGATGCTTCTTGGTTTACTCGCTCTGATGGTATTGATGCGATTGATCGTGTTAAAAACCCATTGGATAGAGAGCAGTCAGAGGTAGAT
>CAZJFZ010000075.1:0-2190 GCA_964545745.1 uncultured Candidatus Saccharibacteria bacterium | reverse complement strand
TATTAATAATATTACAATTTATAAAGGGGCAGAATTTTATCCAAAACTATTTTTAGTGGATAAGTATAAGGAATATAAAATCCAATATCATGTATTTGGTATGGATGTAATAAAAGCTTATAAAAATGTTACTTTTCATGGACCATATAAAGAAAATGAAATATTTTCCTTGCTTAAACAAAAGAATATTCACGGATTAGTTTTTTTAAATAAATGGGGCGAGACATATAGTTATTCCTTAACAAAAGGTATAAATTCTGGATTGCCAATATTATATTCAAATTTAGGTGCGTATATTGAGAGATTGGCTAATAATTCAAAATTTTTTCCAATTTATGATAATAATATTGAGGTTGACCTGAGTAAGATGTTAAAAATGATACTGAAAAAACAGGGAACACATTTAGGTAATGAAATAATAGAATTTGAAAAAGAAATACCAAATCTATATTTAAACTTATTTTCAATTAATGACAATAAAAAGAAAAATAAAAAGATCAGTGTTGTCGTGCCAAATTATAATTATGAAAATTTTTTAAAAGAGAGACTTAACTCTATTATTAATCAGACATATAAACCTTTTGAAATTATTTTTTTGGATGATAAATCTCAAGACAATAGTATTAACTTGGCAGAAAAAATACTTAAAAAATCAAATATTCCTTATAAGATTTTACCAAATAAAGTGAATAAAGGTTGTTTTAGTCAGTGGTATAAGGGAATACAGGAAGCAAAAGGAGATTTGGTTTGGATAGCCGAGGCGGATGATTCGTGTGACATTAGACTTCTTGAAAAATTAGTTGTTAAGTTTGATGATCCAGAAGTTGGTTTGGCCTATTCCCAATCAATAAAAATGGATGAATATGGAAAAAAGGGAGATACTTATCTTTTTTATCTAGAGGATATTCCTTGTTCAGATGGTCGCTGGAGAAGTGATTATGTTAATACTGGTATAAATGAAATAAGAAATTATCTTGTAATAAAAAATACAATTAATAATGCTAGTGCCGTTTTAATGAGACGGGACTTATTATTAAAGATTGGGGAAGACATCGGTGGAGGTTTTAAACAAGCAGGAGATTGGTATACTTATGTAAAAATTTTACAAAACTCTAAAATTGCTTTTTGTGCGGAACCATTAAATTTTCATAGATATCACAGTAAAAATATTGTGTCTCGTTCTGGAAAAACATCTGAGGAAAAAGGAAAACAGCTTGTTTCCGAGTCACTTGATATTCAAGTTCAAATAATTTCTCAATTTAATGTGAGCTGGAGAAGAATTAATATGGCTTTTGAACATACCAGATTGGTTTGTAAAAATAATTCAAGAAATGATTTAAATTGTTTTTCAGAATATACAGATAAAATAAAAATATTTAAAACAAAAAATAATAAAAAAAGAATATTATTTTTTTCTTCGAATGACAATTGGGGTGGTGATGGAATTAGTTTTGCAAAAATAGTTCAAGCTTTTTCTGACGATGATTTTTCTGTTGCTTTTTGTCTAAAGAAACCAAATCAATATCCTAAAATTATTGAAAAAATGATATTTGAAAATAAAATTTCTTTCTTTGAAAGAATTGAAGAGAAAGATTATTGTCGGTCAGAAAAACTTAAAAAATTTATAAATGATTTTGCCCCAGATTTGGTTTTTATATCTCAAGGGCATGTTTTTGAAGGTACAAAAATTATGAGTTGGTGTAATCAAAATGGATATGATTATGCAAACTTTATTCCATTAGTGACCGAACATCATCTTAAAATAATTAATCCTGATAAAAAAAGAATTTTGGATAGTAAAAATTTTCTACAATGTTCTCAAATGATATTTTCTGACAATACCTCGGCCCAAGTGGTATTAAAAAAAATATTCGGTGATATATTCACTAATTTTTCTGTTATTAGAAACGCTTTTGATGTGCCTTATGATCAACCTTTTATTTGGAATGAAAAATCAAACGGTTTATATCAATTGATGTATATTGGACGTTTGTATTTTTTACATAAAGGATTGGATCTACTTTTAGAAGTTTTGGCGATGGAAAAATGGAAGAATAGACCACTCCAAATTATGGCTTATGGTGAGGGTATTGATCGAGAAAATATGGAAAGATATATAAAAGATAACAGCATTAAGAATTTTTTCCTTTGTGGTTATACGCAAGATTTGGCAAAAGAAATAGTTAAATA
>CAZJFZ010000074.1:0-2210 GCA_964545745.1 uncultured Candidatus Saccharibacteria bacterium | reverse complement strand
GGCCGATGTCTCACGCCGAGCTTGATGAATGGAGAAGAAACTTTGGCGGTGTTAGATATCTACACGAGCCAACAGGATTTTTGGTAACCGGTGCGATTGATGATTTATGGATCAACGGAAAAGACGAATATATTGTCGTTGATTATAAAGCGACAGCAAAGGACGAAGCCGTGAAAGCTTTAGACAAAGAATGGCAAGACGGCTACAAACGCCAGATGGAAGTCTACCAGTGGCTATTACGGCAGAATGGGTTGAAAGTTTCTGATATCGGATACTTTGTTTATTGCACCGGTAAAATGGACCGACATGCTTTTGATAAGCGAATTGAATTTGATATAAATCTGATAGAACACAAAGGCAATGATTCGTGGGTAGAAAAAACTTTATTTGAAATCAAGAAATGTTTAGACAGCGACTCCGTACCGCAATCCGGTCATGATTGTGACCATTGTGCCTATTGGAATTCTCGTAGACAATTTGAGAAATAATTTATGCAGAAGATATTTTTAGCTTTTCCTGGTTACCAAGTTACATTAAAACAAAAGATCAAAAAGATCGGCGATTTTGAGTTTTGGAATCTAGAAAAGATTAAGGATGATGAATTTATTTCTTTAATACAGAAAAAAATTAGGCCGTTTAATAAAAATGTTAAGAAAAACTATTTTTTTATAAATACTGAACAAGATTTTAAGGAGTCTTATAAAAATTGTAGCTGGGGAATGCTGTTGCCTAACTACGCCGATGATTATCTGGATGGTAGATATGAAAGCTCTTTCACGGTCGATCTATTTTCTGAATTAAATATGCCGGTAATGTTTTATGTTCAAAGAATGGGAGTAAGTGTTGAGAAGAAGAACCTTTTAATACATGAAAAAGCTCAATTTCACAGCGAAGATAAAAAGTTTCTGAACAAAAACTTTGTCAGCTTTTACAAGCTCATATTTCCATCACTAATCGGTATAAGATGGCAGGCTTATGAGGTTGCTAAGTGGAATAGGGAGGACTGGAGAATGCATGTTTCCTGTCTCTTATTTAATGAATTAGCGAAATATCAGAAATCAAAAAAGGTAATGACTTGGCAGGCTGAGTGTGCGGATATAGTTTCTTTTTATGAATCTTTATTATCAAAAGAAGCGAATGATAATGGAAAATATAAAATAGGCCAACGCATAGAAGTCTTGCTGGGTAGATACTACAAAAAGGAATTTCCCAAAATAGTAGATGGTTTGAGGGAGTTATTCAATTCGCGTAACGATTTTGTTCACGGTTCATTTTTTGATCGTCTAAAAAAAGGAACAAAAACTTACCCCGACAATAAAGACATGGCTCAGTTGCCGATGGTTGATTTTAATTTTTTAGAGAATCAATCAAGGATGGCTAAACAAATATTAATAGTATTTTTATATCTCAAAAAAATATTTAAAGGAAAAAAATTGCCTAATAATTATAAAACAATTCCGGAAATGATTTGTGCTGGGATAATGGATGTTAAAATAAGAAACACCATTCAGGATTATACAGACCAGATATTAAAATTGGTCTCTTTTAGGGCTATTAAATAAAATCCTAGGCAATGTTAATTTATAAAATATGAAAATCTCCCAAGAAAGACTTGAAGAATTGAGGAAAATCTTTAAAGAGGACTTTAAGGCTGACTTAACCGATCAGGAATTACATGACGCCGCTTTTAATCTGACTGGTTTCTATGGCACATTGGCAAAAATGGCCACTCGAGATATTGATGACTATTTACGCCTCGAAAAAGAGCCCAATGGATGGGCGATAAACGACGAGTATGGCACATGCGGTTTTTGTGGTTATTACATGTCTGTGAAGGGATTTTGGTTTGATAAGTTTGGCTTTAAGTGCAAGTTTTGTCAGAGGGCAGTAAACGAGGGAATTATTCCTGGTACAGTCTGTCGGAATAAGGAAAAGTGGTTTTCGTTCGAAACTCTTAAAGAGAAGTTTGATATTCATTCAACTACAGCCAGATCACTTGTGAGAAAGGGCGAGCTTAAGGCTCGGGTTATTTTAAATGACGCCAGCAAGCCACACTTTACTATTTTTCTGCGAGAGGATAATTATAAATTTCTTAAGATTGAAAAAATAGCACCGGTTAGCGAGCTGGAAGAATACGATCAGCAAGTTGCTAAATGGGCAGAGGATTTTAAGCAGAATCGTCTAAAATCTTAAACTCCCGCATTTCTTTC
>CAZJFZ010000073.1:0-2408 GCA_964545745.1 uncultured Candidatus Saccharibacteria bacterium | reverse complement strand
TGTATTCAAGTAATTCTGGTTGGAGTACCTTGTATGTATTTTTTACTCCAACTTTTTCTTCTTTTAATATTTTAGCAAATGCCAAAGTTTTAAGTGGTTGTGCGATAAATTTATCATACTCTGCTCTGGCACTTTCATTTATTGGAGATGGTTTACTAAAAATTGCTACTGTATTTTTCTGGAAATATGGAAAATCCCAAATATCTTTTGTGGTGAAAATTGTATCAGGATTTTTTCCACCCAAAAAATTTACAATACAATCAGCAATAAAGGTTAAAACATCAGGAGTAACTTTCTGGTCCATATATCTAGAATAACCATCGGGTTTTTTACGAATATCTAGATCTACTGTTGCCACATGTTTTCTCATTAGTTCTTCAAAAGACATACCCTTAAGATACAACAAAAATAAAGGTTTTACAAGATTTTTAGTTACAACTGTTTCTATCTAGACTTAATAAGGCATATGCGTCATTAATGTGTATATGCAAATATCAGCACAAATGCCCACCAGAGGGCTAACCAAAGTAGCAACACCAGTAAAGATTAAATACTGCCTGTATGCGCGTAAATCAACCGAATCTGAGGAAAGACAGGTTCTTTCAATAGATTCACAGATAAAGGAGATGCTTCAACTTGCTGAGCGAGAAAACCTAGAAATAGTGTGTATGAAGCGAGAATCCCATAGTGCAAAAGAAACTGGTCAAAGACCAGTTTTTAATGAAATCATTAGTGAAATTAAAGAAGGTAAATTCAATGGAATACTTACTTGGGCTCCAGATAGAATAAGTAGAAACGCTGGAGACCTTGGACAAGTAGTGGATTTGATGGATGCAAACTTACTTCAAGATATAAGAACATTCGGACAAAGATTTATGAACTCACCGAATGATAAGTTCATGCTAATGATTCTTTGTGGACAAGCAAAGTTAGAGAATGATAACAGAGGTATCAATGTTAAGAGAGGATTAAGAACAAGAGTAGAGATGGGGTTATGGCCAGGGGTAGCACCAATAGGATATTTGAATCAAAAGAGAATGGATTTAAAGTGCCAGATAATACAAGATCCAGATAGAGCTCCAATAATAAAAAAGATATTTGAAAAGATGGCATATGAAAAGTGGTCAGGAAGAAAAATATATCATTGGCTTAAGTTTGAATTAAACTTTAAAACCCCAGGTAATCATGATTTGGCTTTAGGGAGTATATTTAGAATAATTCAAAACCACATTTATTATGGGCAGTTTGAGTACCCAAGAAAGTCTGACAATTGGTATCAAGGTAAACATGAACCAATTGTCTCTAAAGAATTATTTGATAAGGCAAACCAACAATTAAAAAGAGATGTGATAGTAAGGGAGAGTCATGAGTTTGCTTTCACTAAATTAATGACTTGTGGATTATGTGATTCTGGAATATCGGCTGAAGAAAAATATAAGAAACTCAAAAATGGTACAGTGGCTAAATATATTTACTATGGATGTGGTAGGTCAAAAGATAGACATTGTAAGAATCAGTATTTAAGAGAAGAAGAACTTGTAGAACAACTCATAAAATTAATAGATAAGATAGATATTAATGATGTCGGATTACAGGTTAAGTTTGAAGAAGAATTAAAGAGAATAAATAACTTTAATAAGGGAGTGCTTGAAATAAATAACTCAAATAAAAAACATAAAGAGATAAACCTTAAAACTTATGCCAAGTATGTACTTAGGAGTGGAAGTAATGAGGAGAAGAGAGAATTGATGGGATGCTTTAAATCAAAGATAAGTGTAAAAAATGGAATAATTGAAATTTAATCAAAAAATCTTGCATCACCTATGACGGAAACAGAATTTTTATTATAATTAACTTGGAATGAAAAAAGAACATGCAGGTATAGAAAATTGTATAAATGCACTTAAATATTCACCTTTAGTGTTAAGTTTTATGTTATTCCCAAGTACTCGTACTGCACAGAAAGGACTTATTCCTATACCTAAACCCTATGAGAAAGGACTCGGGTTTCATTCAGTTTGTGTTCACGGATATTCTAGAGAAAAAAGATGTTTTAATTTTTTAAATTCTTGGGGACGAGAATGGGGCGATAATGGCAATGGATATCTTCCTTTTGAATATTTTGAATTAAATCTAATCGGGGAAATAATGATTTTAAATGTAAGTATTAAGGGAAAATAAAAATGAAAAAAAGACACCAAATTAATTTAATAGAACCAAAACTATATCAAGAAATTGGAGCGAAATTTATTATTTCAGGTTGGGTGCCTGAATCTTGGTTAAAATATGATTCTGATATTGATTATAGAATTTTCACAGAATTTTTAGATATTAATGGAAAAACATTTATGGGAGGCTCTATTGATATTAGTGATATTAAGCCCCCAAAAAGTTTATGGCCTTGGTCT
>CAZJFZ010000072.1:0-2429 GCA_964545745.1 uncultured Candidatus Saccharibacteria bacterium | reverse complement strand
CAAACACGGGGCAAGAAAGGGTTATAAGTTCTCGTACTTGGCCAGCAATCCTTTCATTTGGTCTAAAACTACCGTCGGATATTTGTACTCGGTCGCATAGTCAAAATGTCGAAAGTCGTTGAGAAGGGCGAGCCAAGTTGGACTGTCAGCCAGTTCAAGGACCAGATTGTATGGAGAAGCTATTGAAAAACATAGCTTTTTTCCATTTACAGTCGGGTTCTGAAGTAGTGATTTCAAAAATGCTCGTTTTCCAGCTACATCAGAACTCTTCTCAAATATAGTCTTGGCTCTTCGTGCCACAGAAATGACTGTAGCCACAGTGGTTTGATAATCATAGTCGGCTTTTCTATGCTCAGACATTTCAATTTCAAGCTGTTGTAATTTGTCAGCATATTCCTGCTGTTTTGTGTCATAGTCTGCCTTAGTAATACACTGGTCTAAATATCCCTCAAGCAACCTATTTTTCTTTTCGTTAAGGTTTTTATAATCAGTCTGAATCCGATTTATTTGTGCTTTGTGGAATACAACTTCCGTCTCGGTATTTTTTCTCAGCTCATTTACTAGCCCGTCTTGCGTTTCCTCTGTAATGCTCTCAAAACGCTCTAGAATGCCGTATATTGGCTCTAGTAGGTCCTTTTCTGCCACATATATCCTCTTACATACTCCCTTAGCGTTGGTGCAAGAGTAGTAGGTAAATATAAGCCCACTTTTCTTTATCTTTCTTTCAGCCGTCATTAAACAACCACAGTTTTTGCACCTTAACAGACCTTTTAATATGAAGTCCTTAGAAAGCTCTTTATTGGGCATTGCGTGGCGTTTAAGGCGTATTTCTTGGCACTTATCAAACAGTTCCTTTGTGATTAAACGAGCATAATTATGCATATAAGGACCATATTTATTTGATACAGCTATTCCATAATAAAAACTATCTTTCAAAATATTTTCAACTGTGCTTTTTGATAATTCAAGACCTTTAAGACTTCTAAGGCCAAGCTCAGTGATTTTTCTTCTTACAGTTTCTAACGAGTAATTTCCTGTTGCATAAAGCTCAAACATTTTTAGGACCAAATGCCCTCGTTCTGGGTCTATGATTATATCCTTACGCAATCTTTTATCTTCGTCTAAGTGAACATTCAAATAACCTAAGCGGACATTTCCTGTCCACTGGCCATTTCTTCGTTTCTGTTCAAATGCTCTTTTAACATTATCTCCAATAGCGTCAGAATAATATTTTGATAGCCCTAGTTTCATATTGAATGCAAATTTATCACCTGCATTCATTTTGTCATTTATAACTTGGCTATCTGATACAAAGTGAAGCTCAATCTGATTACTTATTGCCATTTCATAGAGTAAGGCCACACGCTTATCAAAAATGTTTCTTGAAAGTCGGTCCACTTTATCAAAACAGACAGCAACCTTTTCTTTTTTAGCTATTTCTTGGATATATTCAACTATGTCATCAAACTCATCTCGTTTTATCTTGTAGGCACTTTCAATAAAGCTAAACTCTTTTTGAATTCCAAAGGCGTGGTTTTTGCAATAACTTTGCATTCTAAATAACTGAGCATCTGGTGAATTCTCTTTCTGCTCGTCTGTTGATACTCTGGCTACAATTATTGCTTTCATTGCTACTTAATTTTTGCTTTTTCAAGAAAGCGATTAAACTCTATCCTATCAATACGAAACTCTTTACCGATTTTATAAGCCTTTAATTTCTTGGCTTTTATGTAGCGGTAAATTGTCATTATATTTACTTGGAACTTGTCGGCCAGTTCCTTTGCTGTGTAAAATTCTTTTTCTTTCATTGTATTATTTATTACCATTCTATTATACTTTACTATTCTTTACAGTGCAACTAGCTGGAGTGGATAAGTTTTTATGCTTATAAGCCACATAATCCTCTAGTGCCTTATCTATCTGGCCTACCCAATTACGGACCTTGTTTTTAGTGATTAGCTCACTGGCCGTCTGCATATCCTCAGCAATCCGATACCAAGTGCGGTCCAGAGACCTTTTGGAAATAATTGACCTTAGCTCCCTCATTCCGTTTTCGTCTTTACCAAGAATAAATAAGCCAGTAAGGTAGATGGCTTGTTTAGGCTTGAGTTTCATATTAGCTAGAAACAGAGTTCTAAGAATATCCTTTAGGCTGATTGAAAGAGAAAACAAACCTAGATTTCTTTCTTTGATTAGTGTCTTCCAATATTCACTAACGACCTTTTTACTAACCTCAGAGCTAAAGATTTCCTTGAATACCATATTTTTCTTATAACCTAATTTCTCAAGAACTTGGTCCATCTTTTGTTTCTGATTCAGACGGATTTCAAATCGGATGATTTCAGACATTTTACCTTCCTTTTTAAGTTCCGCAAACAGGTCTTTTTGATATGAAGTCTGGTTTTTATCTATGGCTCTTTTACTATCCT
>CAZJFZ010000071.1:0-2485 GCA_964545745.1 uncultured Candidatus Saccharibacteria bacterium | reverse complement strand
TCAAGTATTTTGAAATGGGAGGAACGATATTGGAGATTGCCAAACAAGCATGGAGAATTTACACCAACCGATTTAACACGAAAAATCCGAGCGATGACAACATGGTCAATGACAAACGACTGCTTTTGTCCTTATTATTTTCGAACACCAAGATAAATGGAGAAAAAACCGAGATATCATACCATAAAGCATTCAAAATGATCTTTGACCGAGTATCAGAGATAACGGGAGAAAAAATGGACGAAAAAACAATATTCGAACTCACAAAAAAGCCCGTAAATAAAGAGAAAAGCAGAGCTTTTGGCTCTGCTCATCCCATATGGCTCCGCGGGTTGGATTCGAACCAACGACCAATCGCTTAACAGGCGACTGCGCTACCACTGCGCCACCGCGGAATATTGTTCTTTTGTTTAAAGAACTTTTAGTATCTTAGCAGAAAACTTTTAAAAAATAAAGGTTTAATTTTTATCTCTTAATCGGCAGACGTATAGAAAAGGTAGAACCTTTATTTAAACCTTCAGACTCAGCCCATATTTTTCCTTTATGATGATTAACAATTTTGCGTGCCGTATACAAACCTAGACCCAAACCATCCGTATCCATCAACTTAGCATTTTTAGCGCGGAAGAAATGATGAAAAATCTTTTGGCCATCAAAAAAACCAATACCAATACCAGTATCTTTAACTTTTAAGATTACAGACTTATTATTTATTTCAAAAGAAACAGCCACCGAACCACCTTTGGGTGTGTATTTCAAAGCATTGTCAATCAGCATATCAATTACAAATTGGATTTTGGCTTTATCAATAATCACCAAAGGCAATTCCCGATCCGAACTAAGTGATAATTTAATATCTTTATTTCTAATCATTACCGAATATTTATTGAGAGAAATATCCGTAAGTTCTCGCAAAGAAACGGCACTAAAAGCATATTCAAGTTTTTTATCAAACTTAGCAAAACCAATAAGTAAATCCACAATTTCCATCAATCGTTCATTAGCCTTTTGCATCTCCATCAGCAAATCTTTTTTCTCAAGTAAAGTTAGGTCCTTTTGTAACATATCAATGGACCAACGAATACCAGTCAAAGGCGTCCTAAATTTGTGTGTCACAATGGCAATAAATTGATTCTGAACTTTGTTGTTTTCAACTTCTCGATAAATAAAAGCCAAGACAATTAAAATAATAATCAGTCCGGAAATGGCCTGAATAGCTGAATCATTTAGAGCACTCAAATAAGGAGAGTCTTTCAAAAAATTAATGCCGACCAAAAAACCAAGGGCTAAAACCAAAAATAAAGTAAAGAGAAAGGTGCTGGTCTTTTTCATATAGTAATTATAATACAGAAAGGATTTTAATGGTATCTCTGGCAATCTGTCTCATCTCATCTGTCTTTCTAACTAAAATTTTTACTTGGGAATCCGAAGTAGAAATAAGGGCATTAATTCCCTCACTTTGATTATTTTTTTCTTTATCTAATTTAAGACCAAGCATTTCCAAATCAGCACAAATCCTTTCTCTCATGATAAAGGACCGTTCCCCTACCGTGGCGGTAAAAATAATCATATCCAAACCGCCTAAAACTACATAATATGATCCAATCTGTTTTTGCAGATGATAAACATACATATCCAAAGCTAGTTTAGCCTGAGTATTTCCCTCTCTTTCCAATTTTAGCAAATCTCGAACATCGGAACTCTGCTCACTCACCCCCAAAAGACCGCATTTTTTATTCAGATATTCTTTTAACTTTTTGCCTTTTAATCCTAATCTTTCTGACAAATAAGCCAAGGCTCCCGGATCAATATTCCCTGCTCGTGTGGCCATCATCACTCCCTCAAGCGGTGTAAAGCCCATAGAGTTTTCAATACTTTGACCGTCTTTGACCGCCGTGACGGATGCTCCACTGCCAATATAGCAAATAATTAATTTTTTAGGAATTTGCCCTTCTTCCGTTTTTTCAGCCTTCATCTTATTTAGGATAGATTCCACGGAAATACCGTGATAACCATATCTCTCAATTTGATATTTTTGCGTTTCTGCCCAAGGTAAACCATAATATTTAGCTTGATCCGGAATAGTTTTATGAAAATCACTATCCGACACACCAACTATCGGAATATTTTTAAAAGTTTTTTTCAAATCTTTAATCGCCTCATAAGTCGGCAAAATATGAAGTGGTGCTTCTGCCAAAACTTTTTTAATTTCTTTCAAATAAACTTTATCAATTATTTTATCACCTTGAAAATATTTACCCGGCGCCACAACTCTGATCCCAATGCCAGTAATTTCTTCCTTGTTAGCAATAATTTTCTTTTCAATAAAAAGATTCAAAGCATAGTTTAAAGAATTTTCATATTCTTTTTTCGTTATGCAAGAAATGGCGGGAGAGTCCTCGGAACGATTAGGTCTGCCGTTAAGTGGAGAGGGCTGTCCCGCCGTTTCTTGTCCACTAATGTATAAAGAACTGACAAAATCACA
>CAZJFZ010000070.1:0-2572 GCA_964545745.1 uncultured Candidatus Saccharibacteria bacterium | reverse complement strand
TTCTTTATTTTATTTTGGATTTTTTTTCCTTAAAATTACTTCTCAAGAACTTCTTTGATCCATGGAAGAAGCTCAATGAAAACTATCCAAAAAATTTTAATTTTAAAAAATATCTTTATACTTTTCTCACTAACTTGATCGTTCGACTGGTAGGAATAATAATGCGTACTTTTCTAATTTTACTGGGAATTACTAGTTGCCTATTATTAATTTTACTATACCCACTCTCTTTGATTGGTTGGTTATTTTTACCTTTTATTGTTTTTTGCCTAATTTTTTACGGTTTATTTTTAATTATTTTTTAAAGTATGACAAAAATAGAAACTTTTCTTAAAACCAGTTCTCTCTACCATGCTTTAATGTTAGAAAGTTATTTTTCTGTTAAAAAAAGACAGTTTTTGATTAAAGTCAGTAAAAATTTATTACTCTCTATCCCTATTATCATTATTTTAAGCATTATTTTTAATAATCAGCTGACCAGTCAAACCAAAATAGTTAATTTCTTAATTGAAAAATTATTTGGCTTTACTTTATTTTCTCTCGGTTTATTTTGTTTGATGCAAATGTTTGAAACTTATTTTGCTTCTGTTTTTTATTTTGAATACATTGCCAAAAACAAATATAAAAACACAGATCTCTATACTTTCTCTGCCGGACGAATATTACGCAAAGTGATCAATGATAATTTACTAACCGGTTTATTAAGATCTAATAGCCTAGGCCAAAAGATTATTAACCGTTTAGGGATTAGCCAAGAAGAGGTCACAGCTTTATTAACAAAACAAACTGAAATTAAAAACCCACCAGTTTTTAATGCTAACCTGATTCCCCTAGTCAAAGTATCAGATATTGTGAACTTTATTTATAATAATCATTCTGATTTTAAAAATATTTTAACTAATCATGGTCTAAGCCACAAAGATAAACTAGCAAAAATTCCGGGAGTGGCCACAGACTGGTCTTTCGGCCGAACTTATCTTTTAAACAAATACAGCCGTAATTTACTCAATGATAAAGAAGTAAATTCAGAAAATATTTCTTTTTCTTTACGTCAAAGAGAATTAGAACAACTTCAATCAATTTTAAATCGAGCTACCAGCGCTAACGCCTTACTTATTGGACTACCCGGCCAAGAAAAAATGGAGGTAGTCTGGAGCCTTTGCCGAGAAATTAAAAACAAAACTACAGTACCAAGACTTATCGGCAAAAAACCACTTTTGTTTTTAACTTCAAACTTTACTTCAGAAATAGAGACAGCTAATGACTTTGAATATAAGTTAATCGCCATTTTTAAGGAAGCTTTGACCGCTGGAAATATTATTATGGTTATTGATAATTTGCCTAAATTAATTTCGCAAGTCAAACAATTTGGTCTGAATCTCAATGAAATAATTGAGCCTTATTTGGTTAGTGCTGAAGATCAAATTATCGCCTTAGCTGATACAGAATATTTTCATACTTTGATTGAACCAGATCAAGCCATAATGTCTCATTTTGAAATGATACAAACCAAACCTTTATTATTGGATGAAATTATTAAAATAGTTACTAAAAAAGCTTTAATAATAGAAAAAAATTACGAAATCTTTTTTACCTACCCGGCCATTTTGGAAATAGCCAAAAGTGCTGAATATTATTTCCCCGACGGTGTTTCCTCAGATAAAGCCGAAGATCTGCTAGTAGAATTAGCCCCTTGGGCCGTAAAAAACAATATTGAAATCATAGGAAAAGAAGAAGTTCTTAAATATGTAGGAGAAAAAACCAATATTCCAATTGAAAGTATTTCAACGGAAGAAAAAAACAAACTTTTAAACTTAGAAAATCAGTTGATGAAGAGGGTTATTGCTCAAAGAGAAGCGGTTTTTGCTGTAGCTGGCGCCTTGAGAAGAAATAGAGCCGGTATAAGAAATGAAAAAAGACCAATCGGTTCTTTTCTTTTTCTTGGACCAACTGGAGTCGGTAAAACCGAAACCGCCAAAGCTTTGGCGGAAGTTTTCTTTGGTGATGAAAAGTATCTCCTACGTTTAGATATGTCTGAATATCAAAATGAAGAAGCTTTGGCACGATTAATTGGTTCCCAAGAAAATAAAACAATCGGGATTCTTTCTAATTTATTAAGAGAAAATCCTTATGGGGTTCTTTTACTTGATGAATTTGAAAAAACCAATAAAGATGTTCTGAATTTATTTTTACAAATAATTGGCGAAGGATATTTTTCCGATGCTTGGGGTAAAAAAGTAATGGCGAGGAATATTATGTTTATTGCCACTTCCAATGCGGGGGCGGAAAAAATATTTGAAATAGTTTCCGCCAATAAAAATCTAAAGGCTTATGAAACAGAAATTGTGGCTGATATTATCAGACAAAATATTTTAAAACCAGAACTAATAAACCGTTTTGATGTCACCATCATTTTTCACCCCCTAACTAAAGAAAACTTGGCAGATATTGCCAAATTAATGCTTAAAAAAACCGCCAAAACATTAGCAAATAAAGGAATGGTTTTATCCATTGATAAAGATTTAATTAATTTTGTAGTCCAAGGTGGTTATAATCCCACTTTTGGTGCTCG
>CAZJFZ010000069.1:1061-2576 GCA_964545745.1 uncultured Candidatus Saccharibacteria bacterium | reverse complement strand
AAAAAATAAAGAACGCTCGAGATATTCTGGTCGGCAAAGTGCCTGATCCGAAGGCTCAAGTTGAGCAGATTACTTTCGCTCTCATCTATAAGTTTATGGATGATATGGATAAGCAATCGCAGGAACTTCCGGGCGGTAAAGCTCAATTTTTCACCAATGGCTACGAGAAATATGCTTGGTCAAAAATTCTTGATCCAAAGCTTGGCGGTCATGAAAGACTGGAATTGTATGCTGAAGCTATTACCAGAATGTCCGAGAATAAGCATATTCCGCAATTGTTTCGGGATGTGTTCAAGGATGCTTTCCTCCCATACCGCAGTCCGGAAACTTTGAGTTTATTTTTGAAAGAGATAAATGGTTTTAGTTATGATCATAGTGAAGATCTCGGTGATTCTTTTGAGTATCTGCTTTCTGTTCTTGGTTCTCAAGGTGACGCCGGACAATTCCGCACACCTCGCCATATTATTGATTTTATCGTGGAAGTCGTCGCTCCCAAAAAAGATGAGTCTGTTTTGGACCCAGCTTGCGGTACGGCCGGCTTCTTGATCTCGGCTTATAAGCATATTCTCAAAGAACATAAAAATAAACCGCTTAATCCGGACGAGAAAAGTAAACTGATGAAGAATCTGGTTGGTTATGATATTTCACCTGATATGGTTCGGCTTTCAAAAGTAAATATGTATTTGCACGGTTTTGCCGAGCCAAAGATTTACGAATACGACACACTTTCCAGCGAAGAGAAATGGGACGAGACATATGACGTAATAATGGCCAATCCGCCATTTATGACTCCAAAAGGCGGAATCAGACCGCACAAACGGTTTAGCGTTCAGGCCAATCGAGCCGAAGTGCTTTTCGTTGATTACATCAAAGAACATTTAAGACCGAACGGCCGAGCTGGTATTATCGTGCCAGAGGGCATCATCTTTAAATCAGACGGGGCGTATAAGCAATTAAGAAAAATTCTAATTGAAGATGGTTTGATTGCAGTCGTGTCCCTTCCATCTGGTGTATTTAATCCATATTCAAATGTAAAAACTGCTGTATTGATTTTTGATAATGCCTTGGCTAAACACACAAACGGCGTTCTTTTTATAAAAGTGGAAAATGACGGCCTCGACCTTGGTTCACAAAGAAAAGAAGTAAAAGAAAATGACCTACCTTTGTCATTGGAAATTATAAAAAACTACAAACAAGCACTTAGTGAAGGGAAAAAGTTTGCATTGAGTGATAAATATAAAAATATCGCCCATATCATCAATAAAGATAAAATATTGGCCGACCCCATTTTTAATCTTACCGGCGATATTTATAAAGATGTAATAAAAAGGAGTGATAATAAATATCCATTTGTTGAGGTTGGCGATGTTGCTGAAGTCAATGCTGGAAACTCTGCCCCTCAAGACCCAAAAATGTTTATTGATGGCACTAAACCATTTTTTAGAACTTCAGATGTTGGCCTTGTTCACATGCATCCAAATCTCACTATTACCAGAGATAAATTAAATGAAAAAG
>CAZJFZ010000069.1:0-1051 GCA_964545745.1 uncultured Candidatus Saccharibacteria bacterium | reverse complement strand
TTAAAATTGTTTAAAAAAGGGACAATATTATTTCCCAAAAGCGGAGCTTCTACCTTTTTAAATCATAGAGTTGTTATGGGGATCGATGGCTATGTATCAAGTCATCTGGCTACAATTACTCCAACCGACAAGATTGTACCGCAGTTTCTTTTTTATCTTTTGTGCCAAATTGACGCAAAACAATTAACTAACGATCAGAGTTATCCGTCTTTAAGATTGCCTCAAATATCTAAAATAAAAATTCCACTTCCTCCTCTTGAAGATCAGGGACAGATCATTAAAGAAATTGAGAGCAAACAAGCTATCATTGAAAACGCCAAAGAGCTTATCTCGAAAGTAGAGAGAGAGAGAGCAGATTCTGGACAAATTTTTGAAAGGCTAAAGTGTAAGAAAATTAAAATGTCAGAAGCTGTTGATATAAATCCAAAAAAATCAGAAGTATCAGGTCTGCCTAAGAGCACCGAAGTCAGTTTTGTTCCCATGTCTGATCTTAATGAATGGCAAATATTTTTTGAAGCAAAACACGTTAAAGCAATCACCGAAGTGATAAAAGGATACACTTATTTTAAAGACCGTGATGTTTTATTGGCAAAAATTACACCTTGCTTTGAAAATGGGAAGGCTGGCATAGCAAAAGGATTGGTCAATGGTATAGGCTTTGGTTCTACGGAGTTTATTGTTTTGAGAGCTAAGTCTAATGTATTGCCTGAATATATTTATTACTTAGTTTCAAATAGTAAGTTCCTTGAGGAAGGCAAAAGACATATGACTGGATCGGCAGGTCAGCAACGGGGCGCAATTAGCTTTATTGAAAACTATGAGATTCCATTGCTATCGCTGGACGACCAAAAGATATTGGTTGATAAATTCAATAAGCAACAGCTTGCCATTAAAGCCAACCGGAGTTTAATTGAGGTGTTTAACGATCAGATTAAAGAAAAAATGGCTGGAGTTTGGAGAGAATAAAATCACATAAAATTTATAATAAAACCTCTATTTTTCAGGGGTTTTATTATATGTGTATAACTATTAGTTTAACTAGCTTGACTTA
>CAZJFZ010000068.1:0-2584 GCA_964545745.1 uncultured Candidatus Saccharibacteria bacterium | reverse complement strand
TCTACCAAGAGCCTTCGGGAGGTGAAAAATGGGTTTATGGATTGATAACGGTTGCTCATCAAGTAACTGGCTACTCTAACAAAGAACTTCCTTCGGGGAGTTTTTTGTTGAAAATCTTTATAATCTGAAAGAAAGTGCTATATTTATCTAATTATTAGCTAATAAAAATTATATGCAAACAGAACCCACAAGCGAGGTAATTAAAAATAGTAAATATTATTTTTATATTGCAGTCGCCTTTGTCGCTATTTTAATGATTTCAAATACAGTAGCGGTGAAATTGATAGGACTGGGCTCGCTTGTTTTTACTGGAGCTTTTCTTATCTTTCCCATTAGCTATATTTTTGGCGACATTTTAACTGAAGTCTATGGTTACAAAGCCACTAGAAAAATAATTTGGGCTGGATTTTTTACCCAAATCTTAATGGTCTTCTGTTACTGGTTAGTGCAAGTGATGCCCTCAGCTAGTGTCTGGCCAAATCAAGGAGCCTATGAGTCTATTCTCGGTATGGTGCCAAGAATTGTTATTGCCTCAATGATTGCCTACTTCTGCGGTGAATTTGCAAACTCTTATGTGATGTCAAAGATGAAAATTTTTACTGAAGGTAAACATCTCTGGACGAGAACTATTGGTTCCACGGTTGTTGGGCAATTGATTGATAGCGTTTTATTTACTGTTTTAGCTTTTGCTATGACCGTTCCAACGAATGTGTTACTTATTATGGTTGCCGTTCAATATTTTGGAAAGATTTTGTATGAAATAATTCTAACTCCTATTACTTATTATATTGTTAGGAAACTTAAACACGCTGAGGGAATTGATGTTTATGATAGAGGTATAAGTTATAACCCTTTTGGTCTTAAAGAATAAAATGAATAGTGAAGAGATAAAAAATAAAGAAAAGATAAACCCTAAACTTACTCAGTCTTTTGTTGAAGATGTCCTTAAAAAAGGTAAGGAGGGTGTTTATCGTGTAGAAGTTAAGGTTGGCGATAAAACAATACCGATTGATGTTTATCCTGAAGTTTTTCCGCCTAAGTCAGATTATAGTGTTAGCTCACGTTCACTATTTGAGGCCTTTGGTAATCTGAAAGGCCTAGAGGTAGCTGATATTGGCTCGGGGAGCGGTATTGAGTCTATTGTCGCCATATTAGCTGGAGCAATTCACATTGATGCAACCGATATAAGCTCAGTAGCGGTAGAGTGCACTGAGCACAATGTTGAGTTAAATAACTTAGGGAATGAAGTATCAATCTACCAAGGAGATTTGTTTTCTGCTCTACCAAAGAAGAAATATGATTTGATTATTGCTAACTTGCCGATTGTTGATTTTAAGCCAGACCAAGAATCAGATATTGCTGGGGCATTATATGACCCTGATTTTAGACTCCATAAGAGATTACTCGCTGAAGCTAAGGAATTTTTAAGTGAAAACGGCCAGATGACTTTTTCACACGCCAATCTACAAAGCCGAGACACTGATAATCCTAATAAGGATTTTGAAATACTTGAAGCTTTAATTATTGAATACGGCTATGAGATTACTGAAAAGAAGGAATCGAAAGCACTAGATTACAAGTGGATTAACTATAAAATAAGATTGACAACAAAATAAATATGAAATCAGAGAATGTAAAAATTGTTGTGTTCGTCCCAGAAACCCATACAGATGTGGTTCGTGAGGCTATGGGTAAAGCTGGAGCTGGAATCATTGGTAATTATAGCTCCTGCACATTCAGCTCTAAAGGTATCGGGAGATTTAAACCAGAGCAGGGTGCTAACCCTCATATAGGTAAAATCGGAAAGTCTGAAGAAGTGATTGAAGAAAGAATTGAAACAGTTTGCCCAAGAGAAAAATTACAGGCCGTCATTAAGGCAATAAAAGAGGCTCATCCGTATGACGAAGTAGCCTTAGACGTTTATCCTTTGGAGAATTTATAACCCTTACCAGCTGTTCACAATCGCAAATTTATTAGTAAAATTGAGCATTAGATAGGTTCTAACGTCGTCTAGTGCCCCCCGCAAAAAAGTGCTATAATATCCCTATGTCAAAATTAAGAAACGCCACGCTGGTATTTTTAATAAAAAAATCTGGAGATGAGATTATGGATATTTGCTTGGCGATGAAGAAAAAAGGTTTTGGAGTAAACCGATGGAACGGAACTGGTGGAAAAGTGGAGGAAGGAGAAACAATAGAAGAAACAGCGAGGAGAGAAACAAAAGAAGAAATAAATGTCTCCGCAAAAAACTTAAAAAAGATTGCCGAGCTATCTTTCTATTTTCCACACAATCCGGCTTGGGACCAAATGGTTCATGTTTATTTTACTGAAGAATGGGAGGGTGAGCCAACAGAAAGTGAAGAAATGAATCCAAAATGGTTTAAAGTTAAAGAACTTCCCTATTCTCAAATGTGGCCTGATGATATTTTTTGGTTACCGGAAGTTTTAAAAGGAAATCTCTTGAGAGCTTCGTTTAAATTTGGTGAAAAAGATTCTATTTTAGAAAAAGAGGTAAACATTGTTGAAAGCTTGTAAGATTTTTTTAGTTTAATTTGCTATAATATAAGTATGGAAGATTCACTCA
>CAZJFZ010000067.1:0-2644 GCA_964545745.1 uncultured Candidatus Saccharibacteria bacterium | reverse complement strand
TTATAACTGGGAGACTCCTCTTTTATACCACTTTTATGGGCAGAAAGTCTAGCTAAAGCATACAAAAGACTGGATAGACGATTTAAGTAAGCCAAAGTATTGGTAGAAACTTTTACTAAACCTTCCTCTTTGACTTTCACTACTCGCCTTTCAGTCTGACGCACTAAAGTCCGGGCAAAATCAAGTTCTGCCGACTCAATAGTAACCCCAGAAATAATAAAAGAAGTAATTGGTGGAATTTCTTTTTCAATGCCAGACATTAAATCCTCCTCTTCTCTTATTTTTTCTTCACCAATTGTTTTTCCTGCTCCAGCCACTTCTGCTTGAATAATAAAAAGATTTTCCTGCATTTCCTGAATAATATCCACCGCTCTTTCTGGGCCAACAGAAAATAAGGTAATATTTCTCTCTGCCAATTTTGCTTTTACAATACCTAAGAAAGAATTTGTTTCATCCAGAGATCCTAAAGCTTCCGCTATAGCTGAACTTTTGGAAATTCTCTGATCACAATTAAATATTTTTGTTGTCCCCTCATCCCCTTTTTTTGTATACAACATATTATTATCTTATTCCCCGACTTTTCACCGCCTCAGCCACTCTTTTCACCGCCACCAGATACGCGGCCGTCCGCATAGACACTTTATTTTCTTTTTGTGCGGAAACCACATTTTTCGTAGCGACATTCATCAGTTTTTCTAATTTTTCCATCACCTCTTTTTCCTCCCAATAATAATTCATGGCATTTTGCACTTGTTCAAAATAACTAACCACCACCCCACCGGCATTGGCTAAAATATCCGGCACCACCATCACCCCAGCTTTTTCCAACAATTCATCCGCCTCAGGTGTCACTGGACCATTAGCTACTTCTAAAATAATCTTCGCCTTTATTTTTTTAACCATTTCTACTCCAATAGAATTTTCCAAAGCTGCTGGTATTAAAATATTCACCGGTAAAAAGAAAATTTCTTCTTTATCCATATTTTGTCCACCAGTAAAACCAGACACCGCCCCCGTTTTCTTTTTATGTTCTGCTAATTTTTTTATATCCAAACCTTTTTCATTCGTGACCGCTCCCTTGGAATCACTAACTGCCACCACTTTATAACCATCAACATAAAGCATCTCCGCCAACTGTCCGCCGGCATTACCAAAGCCTTCTATAACTACAGTCTTTTGCGGACAAGGACTGGCCTTTTCTCCCGTCTGACAAGACCAGTCCTTGTCCCCCTTTAATTCTTTTTCTAAATTTTTAAGAACAAAATATGCCCCCTTGGCGGTAGAATAAGATCTACCTTTTGATCCACCTAGGCAAAGTGGCTTACCAGTAATCATCCCCGGGGCATGATAACCCACCAATTTTTCATACTCATCCAACATATAGGACATAATCTGCGGAGTAGTATAAACATCCGGGGCTGGCACATCTTTTGTTGGACCCAAATTTTTATAAAAAGCTTTAATATATGATCGTGACAATTTTTCCACTTCTCTCTCAGACATTGAGTGCGAATCAACAATTACTCCACCTTTACCACCACCCAAGGGAATACCGGACACCGAACATTTAAAAGTCATCCACGCAGACAAGGCCTTTACTTCACTCTCGGACACATTGGGATGAAAACGAATACCACCTTTGTATGGCCCAAGCACATCATTAAATTGCGAACGAAAAGCTTGAAAAGTTTTGACTTTGCCATTGTCCATCTTTACTTTCAACTTAGCTTTGAGTACTCGATCCGGTTTTTGTAACCTTTGGTAAAGAGACTTTTCCAATTGTAAAATCTTCTGCACTTTTTCCAACTGTTTTAAATAATTGCCAAAGGGATCATTTTTCATTTTTTCGTTTTTAATTAATAAAGTAATAAATTACTGGTGCTCGGGGGGAGACTTGAACTCCCACGCCTTACGGCATACGCACCTCAAGCGTACATGTTTACCAATTACACCACCCGAGCATCTACACAATATAGCTCAAAAAAGGAGTTTACTCAACAGGAGTTTCCGCCACCACTTCTTCCACTTCCTTAACATTAATAATATGCTTCATTTTTCGGCGGATTTCCTTGGCGGCTTTTTCCCGAATATTACAAAGTTTAGCCCGACGAGTTTTGGATTGTCTGACAATTTCAATTTTATCAATGTTTGGTGAATAAAAAGGGAAAATTCTCTCTACCCCCACCCCATCAATCACCTTTCGCACCGTCAAAGTACCCCCAGCCTCATCACCGTGTTTGCGAGCAATGATCAAACCTTCAAAAATCTGAATTCGGCTCTTTCCTCCTTCCACAATCTTCTGATGAACACGCACGGTATCCCCCGGCTTCAAAGCCAGTTTCTTTCTTTCTTCAATATTTATATTTGATATCTTGATTGCCATAGTGGATGTAATCTAGCATGAATTTTTGTCAGATGCAAATCCAAAATTAACTTTAATTTGTTTTGCTAGCTTAAAACTGGCCCTCCCCCCAAAATTTTGACACCAATCTTGTATAATTTATCAGCTTAGTTAATATACAAGGTATATGAAAAGACAAAAAATCGCTCCTGAATTAAGGGAGCAAATTGCCATCTTTATTTTTTAGATAAAAAACCAACTTAACAGCTCAGTGTTATTATATAAAATAATTTAAAAATAAGA
>CAZJFZ010000066.1:0-2738 GCA_964545745.1 uncultured Candidatus Saccharibacteria bacterium | reverse complement strand
GACTCTCCCGACAATGGTCCTGTTCTTTTCAAAAGCGCATTTGAAAAAAATGAAATTGCCGTAATGGATAAGCAATCGGGTAAAAAAATTTTAAGCTTTTTAACCGGCAAAGAATGGGTTGGGGGAATTTCCTTGTCCGACAACGGAAAGTATTTAGCTGCTAAAACTTCTAAACATGTTTATCTTTTTGATACCGCAAAGCCCAAGGAACCTCTTTGGTCTTTTGTTTGCGAGCAATGTAGAATTGGCGATGATGTAAAGGGAGGAATCGCAATTTCAGGAGATGGTTCCAAAATAATCGCCGCATTTGGACAAAAAGTTGCGCTATTTGATAAATCAAGTAAAAAACCCATTTGGATGTATACTGCGAACAATTCTTCTTATAACGTTGCTATTTCTAAAGACGGAAAATATATGGCAGCAGCAACCGCCGGAGAGGAATTAGATCAAAATTCAAATCTCTTAATTGTGTGGAGCGATAAAAGCGAAAAACCTTTATGGAAATATCATTCTTCCGGTAACTTTCACGACGTTTCACTTTCCGATGATGGAAGCTTTATTGCCGGCTCAACAGGCTGTCCGGACAGACGATTTTATCTTTTTTCAAAAGATTCAAATAACCCCCTTATAAAAAGTGAGCCTTTAACGCAGGATTCCCCTGTTCATAGGGCCAAAATTTCCAAAGACGGAACACTTGCGGCCGTTGGAAGCGAATCAGGCGCTGGAGCAGTATTTCTATTTTCAAAAGATAAAGGACAGGTTTGGAAATTTCCAACCCCCCAAGGCAGCAGCGTTCGGGCTTTAAATTTTACTCCCGACGGAAAATATATTGGAGCCTCAACTTTTGGCGGTTCAGCATATATTTTTGACAACAAATCAAGTCAACCAATCGCATCCTGGACTGTTAATGCTGCTTTAGGAGGAATCGATATTGCTGACGATGGAAGCTTTATTGTAACAGGTGGAACAGACAATAAGCTTCATATTTTTGACCGCGGCAAAAAAACAGGCATTGAAGTTCCTTTTAATGAATACTTGGAGGAAATTGATATTTCGGCAAACGGAAAATATATTGCCGCAGGAACAGGCGGATCAGTTTATTTTTTCGAGACTTTTGATAAAGATAATACCCCTATTCCCTGCACTACTATTATTGAACCGAAATCGGAAGAAGAGGAGATAGTTGCTTCAGGAATAAATAGAAATAGTGAACAAGTAAGCTCCAGTATCTGTGGCGATCAAAAATGCGAAGGCCCGGAAACAATTGATAGCTGCAGAATTGATTGCGACCCAAATTACAAAGGGCAGGGAAAAGGATCGGTGCCCGGCAATAAACCATTTGATTCCCTAATTTTTGGCATCCGAAACTTTGGAACAGGATGGGGATTTGGGTCTCTAGCAACCTTATTAACACTTGCTCTTTATTTTACACTAATAAGATTTAATCTTCTTAGAAAACCTACTGATAAATTGCTTAAGTTTAATAAAAAAATCTTTATTGTATTAACAGGTTTGACAGTTTTGCTTTTAATTTTGACAGGCGCTGCTTTTATTCTAAATAAGCCAGCGTCAAAACCAATACTTAAAAACTTAGAACAGGTAAAACCAGAGCCAGGAAAAGCTATTTTAAATAAAGACCAAAAACCGATTTTAAATCAAGATGGAAATCCGCAAGCCGGCAAAACAGTAATCTGCGGAAACGATTTCTGCGAACCAAACTTGGGCGAAACCAAACAAAATTGTCCCAAAGATTGTTCGGGAGGAAATTAAAAAAATGCAAAATAAATATTGGTTAATGATCATCGGAATAATTTTTCTTTTAATCTTCACAGTTCTTCCTTTTTTTTGGCCAAAGAAAATCTCTGATTCGGTTACCAATAATCCAGCCAGCCCAATTTGTCAAAAAATTAATCAGAATGGTGTTAAGTATTTATGTCTGGCCATGGTGAATAAAGATGAAAAATACTGCCAGAAGTTGGATGGCGACCCTAAAAATGTCTGTTTGGCTGCTTCCAAAGAAGATGGTTCTTTTTGCCAAAAGATTTCCCAAACTAATCGTCAATATTGTTATCAAAATTTGGTTAGCGTTTCAGGCAAAGCAAACTTTTGCGATAACTTGGGGAATTCTGAAGAGATTAGCGCCTGCTATGTTCATTTTGTAAGTACCAATTATTTTATTTCAAACCTAGAGGTTATCAATCAATCCATGTGCGATAAAGTTCTAAGGGATCAGCCGGAATACGATATGTGCGTGGCAATGACAACGCAAAACCCCAATGCTTGCAACCCCGCTAGTAATGATTGCTTAGCATTTATCACAAAAGATATTTCACTTTGCGCAAAATCAGCTTCAAAAACTGATAAGGGCGAATGCTACCATGCCCTGGCAATGCTTAATAAAAATAGCCAGATTTGTAAAAGAATTGACAGTCTTGAGGCCAAAGATGATTGCTATCGAGATTACAGTCGTTTAAGCACTGACGAAACTTTATGCGCTAACATATCCAACTCGAACCAAAAAAATCAATGCCTATCTAATATCGCTTCCAATATTTCCAAAAAGGATTAAACGAAATATTCATGAAGATTATTCGAAAATTTTATTCTTAAAATTCTTTGAGTATTGATAGAAAGTATAGTTAAAAATAAAAAGTGTTGAGGCGGCGTGCCAGTTTCACTGGCACGAAATTCGGCGGCGGCGGAAAAAAATTGGAAACGGAAAACGAGGGCGGGCAAAA
>CAZJFZ010000065.1:0-2740 GCA_964545745.1 uncultured Candidatus Saccharibacteria bacterium | reverse complement strand
ATATTAGATAACATTAAAATTAACCTCCACTTCACTTCTATTATAGACAGAGTCCGTGGCGATTATTTTTAGGGTATTTGTTTGACGGATAGAACTTATTTTACTTGGGGTAAAAGAAAAGAGAAAAGGGGAGTAATTTGATGAACCAAGATAGGTGTTATTAATATAGAAATCTAATTTAGCCAATGGATAAAAACTTTGAATTTCGGTTTGAATAGTTATTTTTTGATCTCTATAATAAGAGGAAAGTTCATTAGGATTCAAAATAGATATTTTTGGGCTTTTAGCTTTAGTGTGGACATCGTCATTGCTATTTGGTTGTGTTGGCTCTGATAGACTTTGCTTTTTTAACCATTCTTGTACTGGATATTCCCAATGATCAAATTGTGGATCATTAGCTGGGTTACTAGGCACTTCTCCCCATGGATCATTTTTGTCCACCCAATATAATATTTCATGAACATTTGGAAAATAAATTTCTTTCTTGGTTTCTTCAGGAGTTAAATCAGTGGCTAATTTTCCAGAAATTTTATCAATTGTAAAAAAATCGTAACCTTGCCAGACACCACGAAAGACAGGTTTTAAATCAGATGGTGTTGGTTCGGGGGCGGTAAAATATTCTTTAGGAAAAGAGGGTAGAGCCTCATTCATAAACGCTCGCCACATTGGGGCAATCACCATTCCAGCTACTTTTTTATCAATAGAAGTGTTGTTATTATTTCCCGCCCAAGCTCCTACAACCAAATTTGGAGTATAACCAATAATCCAAGTATCTCGGAAATCATTTGTTGTTCCGGTTTTAGCGGCCACTGGCCGATCAGTAAAAGATAAGGGAGAACTTACTCCATAAGCTGGTATACGAGCAACATCGTCTGACAATATATCAGATATTTTATTGGCACTTTCTTTATCTAAAACTTGTTCTGGGTGGTAAGAGGTTTCCTCAAGAATTTCGCCGTTACTATTTTTGATTTTTAAGATAGAAATATAAGAATTTCTAATACCAACATTAGCAAAGACACCATAAGCACTGGTGAGCTCTAGTGGTGAGACTTCACCACCACCTAAAACCAATGTTAGGCCATATTGATTAGCTTCGCCAATGCTCGTAATTCCCATATTTTTAGCTGTATTTATAGAATCATTTATTCCCGCTAAATAGAGTGTCTTTATGGAGGGAACATTTCGGGATTGAGCTAGCGCCTCCCTTAAGGTGATTGGCCCTAAATATTTATCATCATAATTTACCGGCATATAACAATCATCCGGGTTTGTATTACCTATTGGTTTGCCCTGAGGATCACAGGTGGTTTGAAATTCTGTTGGTAAGTCAAAGAGAACTGTTTCTGGTGTATAACCTTTATTAAAGGCGGTGGCGTAAACGAAAGGTTTGAAAGTGGAACCGGGCTGACGATGAGCTAAAATTACATTAAAATTACCATCTATTTCTTTATCAAAATAATCTCGTGAACCAACCATAACCAGAATTTGTCCGGTTTTTGGATCAATGGCCACTAGGGCGGCATTTTCTGCATTAAAGTTTATTTTATTTTCTAAGGCATATTTTTTTACTATTTCTTCCGCTTTAGTTTGTAATTTATAATCTAAAGTGGTGATTATTTTTAATCCATCCTCACGAATTGCTTTCTCTCCATATTTTTCTTCTAAATATTGTCTGATAAAGTCTACAAAGTGAGGAGCTTTTATGCTGTTATTTTGTTTGGCTTGAAAAACTACCATTTCTTTTTTTGCTTGACTGTATTCAGTCTCAGTTATTAATTTATTATCAAGCATTTTTTGTAGAATTAAATTTTTCCGATTATCTAATTTATCTTTATTATTACCATAAGGTGAATAAAAAGTTGGAGCATTTGGGATAGCGGCTAAGTAAGCAGCTTCTGCAATACTAACTGCTGAAGCTTTTTTATTAAAAAAAGATTGAGATGCTTCCTCCACACCATAAATACTGCCACCGTAAGAGTTTTCATTAAGGTAAATAGAAAAGATTTCATCTTTGCTCATTATCTTTTCTAGCCTTATAGCCAAAAACCATTCTTTAATTTTTCTTGAGATAGCTTTTTCAGAAGTAAGAAGAGAATTCTTTATTACTTGTTGAGTAATGGTTGAGCCACCACCAGTTCCACCCATTAAATTAGTTAAAATCGCTCTAATAATGGCTGTTATTTTTATCCCTCCATGCTGATAAAAATCAGTATCTTCAATAGCGAGGGTAGCCTTTTTAATATAAGGAGATATTTCTTCAAATGGTATAACCGTCCTTTTGGTGTTTTTATTAAGATCAAAAAGTAGAATTTCTCCTGTTCTATCATATATTTTTGCTCCTTGAGAAATAGTTCTTTCACTAAAAGATTTCAAATCTGGCATTTCAAAGGTGGAAATCCAAAAAGCAATGATTCCCAAACCAATAAAGCCCAGACTAAAAAGATAAACGATAGTTTTTTTGTATTTAATCATATTTTAGGTTATTATAACATAATATGAAAATAGACACAGATATAAAAAAAATAGAGGAGTTTTTTACTCGGGGAATAGAGAATATTTTTCCTAATGCTGAGTTTTTAAGAAAAAAACTTTTGTCGGGAGAAAGACAAACAATATATTTAGGCATTGATCCTACTGGTCCAACTTTACATATGGGTCATGCAGTAGTTTTAAAAAAATTAAGAGATTTACAAAACTTGGGGCATAAAATTATTCTCTTATTGGGGGATTTTACGGC
>CAZJFZ010000064.1:0-2795 GCA_964545745.1 uncultured Candidatus Saccharibacteria bacterium | reverse complement strand
TAAATAGAATGTGACATTAGTGGCTAATTTTTAGCTCAAAGTTAATTTCTTCTGCTGTCACCACCGTTCCCCCCTCAAAATCTTCCAAAGAAATATTTTTTAATAAAGTAATCTTTTTAATCTCTGCTTCAAACTTTTTAATCAATTCTTGTCCAGATTGACTCGTTTTTACTTTCAAGCTCACGATGTCTGTTGGGTTTAAATTTTCTTGCTTGCGCAATTCTTGAATAGCTCTGGTTAGCTCCCGCATCTGCCCTTCGGCTTTAAGTTCTGGGGTAATAACCAAATCCAATATCACTTCTTCCACCAAAGCATCGTCAAAGATTATTTCTTTAACATTTACTTCATCTTTAATTAAATCTTGATATTTTTTCTTTTCTTCTTCTGATAATTTTGCTTTCTGATTTTTGATTTTTAGACTTTTCAATGGTTGGCGGACTTTTATATTAGCTTTTGATCTTGCTTCCAAACCGAAAGAAACTATTTTTCTTATTTCTTCCATTTCAGAAATAATCTTTTCTTCCGTAAGTGTTAATTTACGAGCCTCCGGCCAAGTAGCCAAATGCACACTTTCCTTACCAGCAAAAGATTTCACTTTTTGATAAAGCTCATCCGCATAAAAAGGCATTACTGGGGCAATTATTTTGGCCAATTCTTCCAAAATAAATCTGGTGGTTTCAATGGCTTGAGTTTTATCCTTTTGATTATTAGCTTTAAAACGATCCCGGGAACGACGTAGATACCAAGTGGATAAATCATCAACAAAAAGCGCTACTGGCCGAACCGCTTTGTCTAACTCATATTTATCAACTGCTTTGGTTACTTCTAAAATAAGTTGGTTTAGTCTAGCTAAAATCCACTGATCCAAAATATTATTCGAAACTGGCACAAAATTCTTCACTGGCACAGAAGTGTTTTGACTATACATTTCATAAAAAGAATAAACATTGTCCAAACGGATTAAAATCTTCTTCATCACTTCATCCACTCCCGCTTCCGAGAAGCACAAATCCTCTGCTTTAACGACGGGCGAAGAAAGTAGATAATAACGCAAAGCATCCGCCCCGTATTTATCCACTAAAAGCAATGGATCGGGATAATTTTTTAGCCGTTTAGACATTTTTTGCCCATCACTCGCCAAAATAATTCCATTAACAATTACATTTTTATAAGAAGATTTACCAAATAAACCAACCGCTAAAACTAACATAGAATAGAACCAGCCCCGAGTTTGATCTAAACCTTCACCAATAAATTCCGCTGGAAAACCAACACTCTTTTTAAACCAATTAGAAACTGGATTAAACTTATTCAAATTTTCAAATGGATAATGAGCCGAGGCCAAAGGCATGGCTCCCGATTCAAACCAACAATCAAACACTTCTGGTACTCGTTTCATTTTTCCGCCACACGGACAATCAAAAACTACTTCATCAATATACGGGCGATGTAAGTCCAGCTCATAATTATGATTATGCGGTAATAAAACAAAAGGTAATTCTTTAATTTCTGAATTTTTAATAAAGTCATTAGCCTCATGTCTCAAATCTATCGCTTGATTGGGAGCCAAACCTAAAACGCCAGCAAACATCAGCCACACGGGCGTATTATGCGAAACAATTAAAATATTTTTACCTTTATTTTTAGCATCAATATCATAGATAAATTCCGTCATGCGATTTTTAACTTCCGTATAATTTTCTCCCCCCACTGGCTTTTTATCAAACTTAGCTAATCGTGATTCAAAAAACCTCTGATATTCAGCATCACTTTTACCATCAAGTTCTCCAGTGTAAACTTCATGCAAACGGTCATCAATAATAATTTTTTCTGGAGCTAAATTTAAAATACCCGCAATTATTTTAGCTGTTTCTTGCGTTCGAACAAAAGGCGAGACAAAGATTAAGTCAATTTTTTTGGTTTTTAATTTTTCTGCTGCTTCTTTGACTTGAGCTTTACCCCTCTCGGTCAGATGATGGGGGTTTTTTGGATCTGAACTAATTATTCCTAACACATTACTATCCGCTTCTCCATGACGAATCACAAAAAAATTATTTCGCCCGCCAGTTTTCTTTTTCAAATCAGCAATACCACCAATAAATTCTTTTCCCGCACATTTATTACAAACCCAAACTGGCAATGGCGCTCCCCAATACCGGGAACGAGAGATAGCCCAATCCCGCGCTCCTTCTAACCACTTGCCAAAACGCCCTTCTTTAATATCTGCCGGCACCCAGTTAATCTCTTTGTTTGTGCTGACTAATTTATGACGAAATTTGGTCACCGCTACAAACCAAGATGAAGCCGCATAATTTAAAAGCGGAGTCTCACAGCGCCAACAGTGCGGATAAGAATGGATAATTTTTTCTTTGGCAAATAATGTTCCTTTACCCGCCAAATATTTGATAATCAAAATATCCGCTGACTGGTAATCCTCTTTGGGCTTAACCGCCACACCGACAAAATCTTTTACTTCTTTTTTAAATAAACCGTTAGTCCCCACATGTTGAATAAAAGGTAAATTATTTTCTTGACCAAGCCGTAAATCATCTTCACCAAAAGCTGGTGCAATATGAACTATCCCCGTCCCATCCTCTGTTGTCACAAAATCCGCACCATAAACTTTAAAACCGTTCCCAATATTTTTAGTTTCTTTATTATTACCTATCTGCACAGGTAGGTAGTAATCAAAAAGCGGTTTATAAGGCTGACCAATTATTTTTTCACCTTTAAATTCTTCTACCACCGCATAATCATCCTTAATTACACTCAAACGAGATTTAGCTAAAATATAA
>CAZJFZ010000063.1:0-2802 GCA_964545745.1 uncultured Candidatus Saccharibacteria bacterium | reverse complement strand
ATGCAAAGACCATCCAGACCACTGCCGGCAAGAGGCCCGACCCAATTGTCCCGGCTGAATATAATTCGGCATCACAATGCCCCAGTCTATTACACAGATTTTTTATCTTTTTTTTCGGATATGAAACACACTTTCTTTTGAAACTTCGCAAGAAATTCCGGCGACATATATCTCGACACCGCATCGTGAAGGATTTAAACTCCGCACGCTTATTTGCAAGTGCCTAAACAGTATAACATGATAGTTTTAATTTTCAACCGCCGCCCCAACCCTCAACCCCGTTTAAAGTCTAGGAAGACTTCAAACGGGGTCAAGATCAAGAAGCCGAAAGGGGTCAAAAGAAGAAACAAGGATCAAATCTCGAGGAGCACAATGCGATAATCAGCACCCCAAGAATAATCAAGCCAACGCGCATTGCAATTCCAGCCCGACCCGTTCCAATCCGCATACGGCACAAGCCAGAGGCCATCGGAGCTACGAACGAGGGAACCGAAGTTAAAGTAGTCGTTACCATCTTTTAAGTTGACACCATTTGGATCAGAAGGAACTTTGTTGGGATTTTCTAACATAAATTTCCAGTATTCAAGACCGGGAAGTTTGTGGGTAGAGCCATAGGTGGTGATTAGGTATTGAGCGACTTCACTTAGAGGTTTACCGACAAAAGAGGAGAGGTCAGGAATGAAGATCTTGTCTTGGAGAGTTTCCCAGTCTAGGTTTTGAGTATCGGGGTTTAGGGTAAATTCTCCAAATTTAGTGGTGTCAATGTCAGTTTGACGAGCTTGATAGTCTTCGTCTGTTGGTCTTTTGATTTCAGGAGAGATTTTAGCCTTTTTGATTTTGTCAGCGTCAATGTTCCAGAGTTTCCATGTTTCTTGGAGGAAAGGGGTGAATTCAGTTTTGAGAGCTTCGGGGTCAAGAGAGTCAGATTCTTTTCTTTTACCAAAAAGTTTGCCCATTCTCTTATTCAAACTATTTAAAAATGGATCTTTTTCTTCACCCTCGCTACCCAAAAGGGCTTCTGCCTTACCTTTTAACAATTCCGCTCTTTTATGAAACGGATCAAGCTCTGCCACTTCTTTCAAGGTTAAATGTTTTACTACACCGGATTCTCTTTTTAATTCCTCCACTGCTTCTTCACCCCGCATCGCTTTAATAGTATTTAATTTAAAAATATCTTCAGGCAAATCCAAATCCTCGGCAGTCAGGGTAAGCAAAAAGCCTTTGGACGCCAAAATCTTGGCTACTAAAATTCTATCTTCTTTAGGATATTCCTTGAAAGTCAGAGCGGTCTTAAACCGTTCATCTAAAAATTCAGCAAAACTTCTTTCTTGTTTTCCAGTTTGTTTTTCTATAAGCCAAGAAGAAAGAATGGCTTCCACCGAACCTTGAGTCATTACGAATTTCTTTAGAGAATATACCTTACCAGAAGCATCCATCGCTCCCGCCCGCCTAGCCACTTCCTTGTCAGTTTCATTGGTATAACTTTCCTGAATTTCCGCCATCACCTTGCACAGATTTGGCAGAGTAGTATTTAAATCATAAAAGGACATATCTAAAGAACCGTCACGATTTAGAAGACGGGCGAGCACAATATCATAAGCTTCGTCTGCTGGAGTGTATTTTACTTCCAAGTTGTTTTGTTCAAATTCACGAGCAATTTCCGGTGGCAAATCTTGTCTTTCCGGGTTTTTTTCAGATTTTAGATTAGCAGTAAAAATCATTTGGAAACCAGACTTTATTTCCACAATACCATTGCCGACAATATTTATTCTGTCCCCCACCTTAGCATTAAAAACACCTTTAATAAAAACCATTTGCTCTTTTGGTAAAGCGGTAAATTCATCAAAAATCACAGCTTTACCGTCCATCATAGCTCTAGCGAGCGGACCATAAATTTCTACCGTTTCTATTGCTCCACCAGAAGTAGGCTTAATACCAGTTTTTCCCCAAATATTTGATTCTTTGGTCTGCGGATTACAAAAAACCATCTCCGGATCTTGACCAGTAAAGTGAGTAGCGGCAAATCTGGCTAAAGAAGTTTTACCAGTTCCGGTCGGTCCATGTAAAAACATCGGCTTGCCGGTGAGCATTCTATCCCCAATCGCTTCTAAATCTTTTTCCACATTTGGCGTAATACAAATATGTCCGCTTTGGGCCAAATTTTCTTTGTAAGCAACAAGTTCAGTCTGGCGTAAGACTAATGGATCAACTTGTTCCAATTTCTTTTCACCAGCTTCAATTTCTGTTTTGATGGTTTTAAGTACTGCTTCATTTCTTTTTTGGGCTGACAATGAAGTTTGCGGATTCAAAGTTTCAAACATTCGGCGCATTCGGAAATCTTTAAGATCAGCAATATTTTCCATCACTTTCTGCACCTCACCCACTTCCGGAGTAACACCTAAAATAGCTTCATAATCAACATGGGCTCGGTCAGCCAAAACCTCTTCTTCATATTCCGCTTTTTGTCTTTTGAGCTTTTCTTTTGCACCAGTCAAACCGCCAAAATCTTCCACTTTGAAATCACCAGCTTCTTTATTCACATCTTCTAGAGGTTTTTTATAATGCTTATCAAAAATAACACCTTCACCACCAAGTTCGTTAATTGCCTTTTTAAGCTCTTTTCTCCTTTCCGATACCTCGTGAAAATTTTGTTCAGGGATTTTTTCCATAACAATATAATAACATAATCAAAATAAATTAAAAGTGAAAAATAGATTATTTAACTTTTTGGAGCCGAAGGCGGGAATCGAACCCACATCTCTACTTTACGAAAGTAGTGTTCTGCCACTGAACTATATCGGC
>CAZJFZ010000062.1:0-2831 GCA_964545745.1 uncultured Candidatus Saccharibacteria bacterium | reverse complement strand
TACTTAAACTCTCGGAAAACAACTTCATAAAGTCCAATCACCCTTTTGGCTTCTCTTTCATTTATCATAAACTCTGATCCTTCGTGAGCAATGGCATTCCTGATTTTATGTGCCTCCCAAGCACTTTCAATACTTAAGAAATCACTGGACTCAACCACCTTTAATTTTTCTCCAATACTCTCCTGCATATAACCCATTTTTTCCAAAATTTCACTAAGCATTATGTCACATTCCAAAATGGCCAATTTCCAATCACTTTGATTAACAGAATTAATGTGAGTCAAAACTTTCTGCCACTTTTCATTAACCACTGGTGACAAAGGCTCCCCCACTTTAACAACCGGCTGATCCGGTAAAGCCAAATCATCATGCATTTTTTTTCTTGTTTGCATCAAACCATTAGCGGACCAAATAACAGCAAAAATCAGAATCAGCGACAAAACAAAAGAAAAGGAAAAAAGACGAAACATTACGGCCACGGCATAATCAGGCAATACCGCCCAAAAGTTTTTTAGAATATCTCCCCAATTATTTCCCAAAGTATTACTATAAATAGCCTTGATTAAAGAATCAAAAAAAGGACTAAGGGTAACTGAATGAAGAGTATCTAACTGTTGTACTTCAATAGGTAAACTCATAATTATATTTTACCGTATTTCTATTTCTTTTGCTATCTCAAACAAAGTTTTTTCGTTACCGGCTGAAGTTAAAAATTGAATTCCTAATGGTAATTTTTTACCTTCAATATCTTTAAAACCACAAGGAATAGAGATAGCTGGTAAACCAACCAAGTTAGCGGGCACGGTAAAAATATCCTCTAAATAAAGTTGAAGTGGATCATTTATTTTTTCACCTATCTTAAAGGCGGGGCCGGGCGTGGTTGGTGTAATTATCACATCCACTTGTTCAAAAGCTTTTTTATAATCCTCCCGAATCAAGTTACGGACAATATTGGCTTTATTATAATAAGCATCATAATAACCAGAAGATAAGATATAAGTGCCCAAAATAATTCGCCTTTTCACTTCTGGTCCAAAGCCCACTTCCCTAGTTTTGAAATAATCATCTACCATATTTATTCCGTCTGTATGCAAACCATACTTCACTCCATCAAACCGTGCCATATTTGAAGATACTTCCGCTGGAATCAAAGTATAATAAACCGCCAGAGAATATTTTAAATTAGGTAAACTTATTTCCAAAATTTCATAACCTTGTTTTTTTAATTTTTCTACGGTATTAGTAAAACTTTTCAAAACTTCTGGATCCAAACCCTCTGTCCGCATTACTTCTTTTGGAATCCCAATCTTTATCATTGCTGAGGAAAAACCTTTTTTCTGATTTAAGGTTTCACCTCTGCAAATGCTCGTGCTATCCAATTCATCTTTACCAGAAATAAAATCAAAAAGAATTTTTGCATCTTCCGCCGTCTTTCCTAAAGGACCAATTTGATCAAAAGATGAACCCATAGCCATCAAACCAGAGCGAGATACCGCACCATAAGTTGGTTTGAGACCAACAATACCACAAAAACTAGCTGGCTGACGAATAGAACCACCTGTATCTGAACCCAAAGCCACCAATGCCAAATCAGCGGACACCACTGCCGCCGAACCACCAGACGAACCGCCAGACACCCTTTCTAAATCATAAGGATTTTTGGTTACACCATATGCCGAATTTTCCGTAGACCCGCCCATCGCAAATTCGTCCATATTGGTTCGGCCAAGAAATACCGCCCCCGCTTCTTTTAATTTTTTAATGACCGTCGCATCATAAGTGGCGGTATAATTTTCTAAAATTTTGGACGCCGAACTAGCAATCCGTCCTTTGATTAAGATGTTATCTTTTACCGCTACTGGAATACCAGTCATTAAAGTAATATTTTCCCCGCCTGAATGTAGTCGGGCAGGTTCACTTTTTATTCTTTTATCTGCCTCTTTAGCTTGGTCTAGCACATCGGCAAACACTTCTAAATAAGCATGAATTTCGCTATCCTTCTTTTTTATATTATCCAAATAAGCCTGTGCTAATTCCACCGCAGTATACTCTCCTTTAATCAGTGCCTCGTGAGCTTTCCTAATTGTTAACTTTGTTAAATCTATCATTTTTTTGTTAAATTGTTACCAAATTTGATATATTCTGTGATATCCTATTCTTTATATCATCTAAAAACGATTGTTTATTATAATCCTTGTAATTTATATTATAATGTTTTTTTATAAGTTGTTTCTGTTCCTTGGTTAGTCTTTTTTCTAAACCCGAATCCACAATAGAAAACACAACATAATCTTTTTTAAAGTCCTCCAATGACTTATCTAAAAGCGGAGAAAGATTACCATATATCCAAAGATTTTGTGGATTAAATAACTTTTTAAAAGTATACAGATATGAATATTTATACAAATTTTCTAGAGAAATAGAAATACTATTATAATTTGGTTTTAGAACAAAATCTCTGTTTCTTTTTAATGAATTAATGTCACGAAAAGTATAATAATATAGATTAAGTGATGAAGTACTATTCTCAATATATTTTGATGGATATTTATCAATAAAACCATCCGTAGTTAAAAACTCTCTCAAAATAAAGCTTTTATCATTCTTAAATATAGAAAATCTGAAATTTCTTATATAATCATAATTCATTCCCCGTCCCCTCTGATACAGAGCAATAATTATCGGAAACTTTGTTTTTCCTGTACCATTAAATAACTCACTAGAAAAAATTTCCCCTTTAATTAATTTATAATTATCTTTAAAACTTTTAAATCTATTAAAATTAGTCTGCTTAATAAGGTAAGATAGAGGATGAATTACACAGACCAAAT
>CAZJFZ010000061.1:0-2868 GCA_964545745.1 uncultured Candidatus Saccharibacteria bacterium | reverse complement strand
TACCAGAGCTAAATTAAACGAACTTACTAAATAATAGAATCTTCTTCTAACCTTAATGCTTGCATATTATATTTATGCTATAATAGTAACATTATGAAAAAAGTAATTATTGCAATCATCGTTATTGCGCTCGTCGGTTTTATTATTTATTTTATTAGCACTTCGTCAAATAGTGTCACTCTTAATAATCAA
Organism: uncultured Candidatus Saccharibacteria bacterium; assembly: GCA_964545745.1. Lineage (GTDB taxonomy): Bacteria > Patescibacteriota > Minisyncoccia > Phycocordibacterales > GWA1-40-21 > CAIJXO01. Next base: position 2,676 of record CAZJFZ010000061.1, on the reverse strand, counting down.
AAAGTTGCTACCACTACTTTGGATATAGCCACGACAACAAAAGCAGAAAACAAAGTGGAAACCATCTTAGGGAAGTCGGTTGAAGGGAAAGATATTGTTGCTTATCATTTTGGTACTGGTGAAAAAGAAATTTTGTTCGTTGGTGGTATCCATGGTGGTTATGAGTGGAACACCACTTTGCTAGCTTATGAACTCACAGATTATTTAAAAGCTAATCCTAATACTATTCCTACTTCCGTAAAGGTGACAGTTATTCCTGTTTTAAATCCTGATGGTTTAAATAAGGTAGTTGGTACTTCTAGTCGCTTTACTTTGGCTAGTGTTCCAAATACGGAAAGTGCTACTGTCCCGGGTCGTTTCAATGCTAACAATGTGGATTTGAACAGAAATTTTGATTGTGACTGGCAGACTACAGCCACTTGGCAGAATAAAGCGGTGAGTGGGGGAAATGCCGTTTTTTCTGAACCAGAAAGCTTGGCGGTAAAAAATTATATTGAAGCCAAAAATCCTAAGGCGGTAATTGTTTACTATAGTGCGGCTGGTGGAGTATTTTCTTCCAATTGTCATAATGGTGTTTTGCCAGAAACAAACAGCTTAACTAATACTTATGCCAAAGCTTCTGGTTATCCAGCCTATGAAGAATTTAATTTTTACGAAATTACTGGTGATATGGTAAATTGGTTGGCAAAGAAAAATATTCCATCTATCAGTGTTCTTTTGACTAATCATAAAGATACCGAATGGACCAAGAACCTAGCGGGGGTCAAAGCCATCCTAAATTTTTACGCTAAATAATAATGAATTTTTTTCTCTCTAAACGGAATGTTATAATTATCATTCTGATGGTGTTGGGTGTAGTTTTGTTTTTCTTGTTTAAATCCAAACCAGTGGAAGTCACTAAAATAGATGATTCTAAACCGGTGATGACTATAATTGGCACTTCAGTTGAGGGAAGAAATATAGAAGCATATACTTTTGGTAAAGGAGAAAAACACCTATTTTTTGTTGGTGGTATTCACGGTGGTTATGAATGGAATAGTGTGATGTTGGCTTACAAATTTTTAGATTATTTGACTTTAAACCCAGAAATTATTTTTTCAAATTTGACGGTGACGGTGATCCCTTCGGCTAATCCAGACGGACTTTATCAGGTAACAAAAAAGGATGGGCGGTTTGCGGTGTCTGATGTTATTAATAATTTACCAAATGGAACGGGACGGTTTAATGTTCACGGCGTGGATCTTAATCGTAACTTTGATTGTAATTGGCAAGCCACAAGTACTTGGAAGGGAAATACCGTTAGTGCCGGTACCAAGCCTTTTTCTGAACCAGAGGCTTTGGCTCTTAAAAATTTTATTTTAAAAGATAAACCATTAGCCACTGTTTTTTGGCATAGTCAGTCCAATGCTGTTTATGCTTCGCAATGTGAGAGGGGAATTTTGTCAGAGACCGTTAATATTATGGATACATATGCTAAAGCTTCTGGCTATCCTGCTATAAAAACATTTGATAGTTATGCGGTGACAGGAGCGGTGGAAGATTGGCTAGCCTCAATAAATATACCGGCCATTACGGTGGAACTTAAAACTCACGAAACTATTGAATGGGAGCAAAATTTGGCTGGCATCAAAGCTCTCTTTGATTATTATGGGCAAAAATGATATACTTTTTAAATGAATGAATATAAAGAATATATTGATAAGGCGATAAAAATGTCTAAAGGATCTAAATGGACAGTTATTTCTGATGGAATTATATTGATTATTGTCTTGGCAGTTATCGGTGTTTTTTATTTTCAATTTAGGAGTATCGCTGTTTTAAAAAGCGAAATGGCTTCTTCCACACAAATATTAACTCAACGAGTTACTAATTTGGAAGAGGGACTAGCCTTGACCAGTAAAGATTTTTCTCAAAAATTATTGGAGGAGCAAATGAAAAGTGCTAATTTTGAAGAAAGTATCAATGACATTTCTGGCACAGTAGGAACTTTGGAAAAACTTTCCAAGACGGACAAAGAATTATTGCAAAAATATTCTCGCGTTTATTTTTTAAGTGATAATTATGTGCCAATGAGTTTGGAAACAATTAACGAAACATATCTAAATGACTTGACTAAAAGTTTACAATTTCACACTTCAGCTCTACCTTTTTTAGAGAGAATGCTTAGAGCGGCTAGCAAAAAAAATATCTCCATTAAAATTATTTCCGCTTATCGTTCTTTTGGAACACAATCTGGTTTGAAGGCGAATTACCTTTTGACTTATGGTACTGGTTCAAATCAATTTTCAGCTGATCAAGGTTATTCTGAACATCAGCTGGGGACAGCCGTGGATTTGACTGAAGAAAAATTAGAACCGGATTTGACTATCAGTTTTGAAGCTACACAGGCTTTTGATTGGTTGAATAAAAATGCTTATAAATACGGTTTTGTCTTATCCTATTCAAAAGGTAATGCTTATTATCAATATGAGCCGTGGCATTGGCGCTTTGTAGGGGTGGATTTGGCTACCAGACTTCATCAGGATGAAATAAACTTTTCTGATTTGGATCAGAGGGAAATTGACACCTATTTAGCCACTATTTTTGATTAAATTGACCTGTGGATAAAGTCCTTGCTTTTAATGTTCAAGCTAGGGAACATAATTGACAGTTAATTAGTTGTAATTTCGACCTTTT
>CAZJFZ010000060.1:275-2869 GCA_964545745.1 uncultured Candidatus Saccharibacteria bacterium | reverse complement strand
ACCACCATTATTTCTTCTCTAAAGCCAATTTAATCAAATGATCCAAAAAATCCGGCAAGGAACAACCAATAGCAGCAAGGGATTTTGGCAAAAGGGATTCGGCTGTTAGACCGGGCAAGGTATTAGTTTCCAAAATATAAATTCCTCGTCGCGGATGAATGATAAAATCCGAACGGGAATAATGACGGAGGCCTAATACTTGATGGGCTTGCTTAGCCATTTCTTGAATTTCTTTTTTTTCCTTGGCGGTAAAATTACCCGGACAAATTTCCTCTGATCCGCCACCATATTTAGCATTATAATCAAAAAAAACGGATTCTTTTGGTTTTCTAATTTCAATCGGCAAAAGAGAATACACCACTTCATTCCTAAAATTATCCACCACCCCACAAGTAGCCTCCTTACCGGCGATAAACTCTTCAATCAAAGCTTGAGGTGAATATTTCAAAGCCTCGGCCACTGCTGTTTCCAAATCCGCCAAGGTCTTAGCAATAGTTGTACCAACCGAGGAACCACCGGACACTGGCTTGACCACCACCGGCATGGGAAAAGACTTGAAAAGTTTAGCCACTGCCTTTGACAAATCATCTTTTTTAAAAATAACAGTATGAAGTGGGGTTTTTAAATTATTATTTTTGTAAATTTTCTTAGATAAAACTTTATTCATCCCCACCGCAGAAGCCAAAGCGGTGGAACCAGTATAAGGAATATTAAAATAATCCAAAAGTTTCTGCACGGTGCCATCTTCACCATAAGCACCGTGTAAGGCATTAAAAATCACATCCACTTTTTTGAAAACTTTTTCTGGTTTGATTGGCGCTCCTAAATAATGCCAAGTTCCCTCTTTATCAATAAAAATATCCAAGACCTCATAGCGGTCAGCCAAACCTGCCTGCATCATCAGGTTATCCATCACGGATTTCCCAGTTTTCAGTGATACATCATATTCACTTGATGGCCCACCTCGGAGCACTCCTACCTTTTTCTTAATCATTCCTATAGTATAACATTTCTTTTCTGCCGATGAAAAGCCAGAGCAAAACGGTGAGCTTCATTATTTATAAGTAAGATTTCTTTTTTATATTTTTTAATTATATTTTCATCCGCCGCCTGCTCCCGGAGAGCAGGCAGGCCAATTATTCCTTTTGGTTTATGTTTATCATCTTTTGTCACCGCCACTGTTTGGACTAAGGTTAAACCTTGGTCTAAGATTTTCTTGGCAAGATTATATTGAACTGATCCCCCATCCACCACAATAAGATCAGGACCTGGCCACTCCGTATGTTTTAAACGTCTTTCTAAAATTTCTTGCAAAGCTCCAATATCATTACCTTTACTATTTCTTATTTTAAATTTTCGATAATCAGACTTTTTTAATTCTCCATCCTCCCAAACCACCATCACCCCCACATTATTACTACCGAACAAATGCGCCACATCATAAGCCTCGATACGGAAAATACCACCTCCCCTCGCAGACTCGGTACTCCTCCTAAGAATAGGCGGAGAAAACGGAACCTCCCCTTTCCCCTCCTTTCCTAAGGAGGGGTGGCTATTCTGATAGACGGGGTGGTCGTGTTCTTCTTTTATCAACGCTACATCCAAAATATGTTTCAAAGCAAAAATTTTATTCCTTATTTCACCAGCTTTTTCATATTCACTAACTTTAGCCAAAGCTTTCATTTCTTTTTTCAGATTTTTAATAATTTGTTTCTTCTGCCCAACAAAAAATAATTTAATATTTTTAATATTTTTTTGATAATCTTTTTTAGAAATGGCCCCAATACATACTCCTGGACACAAACCCAGCTGATAATTAAAACATGGTTTCTTTGGTCTTGGTGTGGATAATAGCTTAGCTATAGCCTGTCTATTATCCGACTTAGAAATATAGTTATATGGTAAACATTTATCTCGAAAAGAAAAAATTTTACGGATTATTTTGAGAGCTTCTTTAAGTTGCGTTGAATTGGGAAAAGGACCAAAAGTGGATTGAGTTTGGATTGGGTCCCCAAGGTTAAACCTTCTTGTCGGTCTAAGGTTTAACCTTGGGGAACTTTTTCCGCCAAGCAAATTCCTCCCCCGTTTAATCAAAATTCGTGGCCATTCTTCCTTAGTAATAACCACATAATTAAAACTCTTATCACTTTTTTCTTTAGTATTATATTTCGGCTGATATTTTTTTATTAAATTGGCTTCCAAAATAATCGCCTCCAAAACAGAATCTGTTTTTATAAAAGAAATTTTATCCGCTTTAAAAATCAAATCCACAATCAATGGCCCGCGAGTTTTAAAAAGGTCACTTGTTCCGAGCCTAGTTGAGGAAAAATAGCTCTTCACTCGATCTTTAAGTGAAGTTGCTTTACCAATATAAAGTATTTCTTTTTTTGACTTAAAAAAGTAAACTCCCGGACTATCCGGCAAATGATATTTTTTTAGATCTTGACTTTTTATCATAATTTTGCTATCATATAAGGAGAAGTTCATCAAGTCAAGGCTTGAGGAAGAAAAAATGAAGACGCTAAAGATCATCGTAGCTGTCGTGTTCGCATTGGTGGATGTGGTCTTACTCGTATACCTCATCTACCAAGGCT
>CAZJFZ010000060.1:0-265 GCA_964545745.1 uncultured Candidatus Saccharibacteria bacterium | reverse complement strand
CTCTAAATAAAAGGAGTAAAGAGTAGGCGGGTTTTCTATTGTTTACTTTTTCAAATGCTTTTTTAAATAATGCCCAGTATAAGATTTTTTATTATTAGCAATATCCTCCGGCGTGCCTTTAGCCACAATCTCTCCCCCTTTATTCCCGCCCTCCGGCCCAATATCAATAACATAATCAGCACTTTTTATAATATCCATATTGTGTTCAATAATAATCACAGTGTTTCCAGCATCTATTAACCTCTCCAAAATTTCAATCAATTTT
>CAZJFZ010000059.1:0-3020 GCA_964545745.1 uncultured Candidatus Saccharibacteria bacterium | reverse complement strand
AAAATGATGAAAATAATACTGAAATTGATGAGAAAGATTTTATGGAAGAAAAAGTGAAATCAGTTTTAATGCCTAAAGCGGAAGAATTTGGAAAGGGGAGTGTGCTATGGCCATTGCGGGTGGCACTTTCTGGTAAGGAAAAATCTCCCGATCCTTTTACTTTACTTTCTATTCTAGGAAAAGAGGAATCAATAAAAAGAATTCAAAACGCTATAGATAAATTATAAAATTATGATAAAGAAATCCTCTTATTTTGGTATTTCTCTCGTTGTTATTTTTTCTTTATTTTTAAGTTTTGTTATTAATATAAAAGCCGATACCATAAGTGAACTTCAAAATAAAATAGATGAAGCTAATAGAAATCGGGAACAATTGGAAAAAGAAATTTCTAATTATCAAAATCAGTTAAAAGTTATTGGTGATCAGGCGGTGACTTTACAAAATACCATCAAGTCCTTGGATATTTCTACTGGTAAAATAACCACAGAGGTGAAATTGACAGAAAGTAATATAAAAAAGACCGCTTATACTATTGAAGATACCAATTGGGATATTAAAGATAAAGAAAAGAAAATTAATCTTGGTAGCTTAGCCATTAAAGAGGCTTTAAGGCAGATTGATCAAACGGAAGCATTAACTGTTTGGGAAATGCTTTTGTCCAATGATAATTTGTCCGCTTTTTGGACGGATATGGAAAATGTTATTCAGGTTCAAGCTAAGGTTAATGATCAAGTGGCGGAAGTTAAAAACATAAAATCCAGTTTGGAGAAAGTTAAAGCCGAACTGGAGCAAAAGAAAAAAGAGTTAGAAAGTTATAATAAAGAATTAAGTGATCGCAAGCAAGTTTTGCAATCAACTAAAAAAGAAAAAAATACTCTTTTGACTACAACAAAGAATACGGAAGCTAATTATCAGAAAATTTTAAAAAATAAATTGGCTCTTAAGGAGGCTTTGGATCAAGAAATAAATCAGTATGAGTCACAATTAAAATTAGCGATTGATCCTAAAAGTTATCCCAAGGCGGGTAAAGGTATTTTGGCTTGGCCCTTAGATTATATTTTTATTACCCAAAACTTTGGCAAGACTACTGATTCTGGACGATTATATACTAGTGGCACTCACAACGGAGTAGATTTTAGAGCCTCCGTTGGAACACGAGTAAAATCTGCCGGTAACGGTGTGGTAGAAGGTGTTGGTGATACGGATACTGTTTGCTCTGGAGCTTCTTATGGTAAATGGATTTTTATTCGTTATGATAATGGTCTGGCTAGTGTTTATGGTCACCTATCTTTAATTTCAGTTAAAGCGGGTCAAAGAATAAAGACGGGTGAAGTTGTTGGTTACTCTGGTAATACCGGTTATTCCACTGGTCCACATTTACATATGGGTGTTTATGCGGGGCAAGGTGTAAAAATCGCTTCTTTTAAAAGTACTGTTTGCCGAGGGACTTATACTATGCCAGTGGCAGACCTCCGAGCTTATCTTGATCCTTTGGTGTATCTTTAAATTTTTTATTGGCGGGTGTATAATATCATCATATGAAAACTTATAAAAACAAACAAGGCGGTCTGATAAAGATGATCATTATAATTATCATTGCGATTGCCATCTTGAGTTATTACGGGGTAGATATAAAAGATTTTGTCACCTCACCTCAGGTGCAAAAGAATTTTAGTTTTGTTTGGAATTTATGGTTACAATATATTTGGGATCCTTTTTTGGTCGTGATTAAAAAATAAATTTTATGTTAGATTTTTTTGAAGCTTTCAGTCCGTTAGACATTCTCATTGTTCTCTTTTTGGTTGCTTTATTTGTCTTCCCTTTTTTCTATTAATGGGTATAGCTGGGAAGATATATTGTGCGACATGGTATTAATAAACAAATAGCCCTCACCTATTGTTATTAGATGAGAGCTTGTTTGTTTTATTTATTAAATATCGTCTTTATTATTTCTTCCAACATTTAGCGGAAGCGTTCCATGGTCTAGTTCCCTCCTTATCATACAAGTACTTGGCATAATCCAAGTTACCGTTGACAGTGGTTAAATCAAAACCAAGGTCGGAAGCCTTCTTACCGTGATAGTATTCGTTCACTTGTAAGAGTCCGAGATCGGACTTATTGACTTCCCCACGCAAGACCTGTCCTTGATTATTCAATTGTCTGAACCCAGATTCACATCTAGCAATTTCTGCTAAGATGGGGGTTTCGGCAAAATAATTTTGGACATAAGCTTGAAGAGTTATTGGTTCTTCAATTGCCTTCAAACTTTGGGTGTTGTCATTGTTGGCTATATCTTGAGCCACAGCGACATTTGTTCCACCATATAAAGATGATACTAATAAAACGATAGCAGTTGTTAATTCAATCATAAATTTAAAAATCAAGCTTACGCCTGATTCCTATATATACTAGCACCTTTCATCTTTTTTGTCAAGCTTTTAACACAAAAAAAGGGTATCGTCAAACCATATAATACGGCTTAAAATAAGGGTATTTTGTTTGACAAAGGGGGTAAAAAATAGCCTAAAATAATGAGTATTTTTTGTTTATTTCTTTATTTTTATAAAAATTTTGGGATTTTTTACTTGCAAAATTTTTAGAGTATGATAATCTAACTTTAGATTAGTTTATTTGTTCTTACGACTACGACCCTGGCAAGTCTCCCCCCCTTCCCTCTCTTCCCCTGCTTGCCAGGGTCTTTTCTTCACTACCAGCCTACTCGAGGCTGGTTTTCTTATTTTAAATTCTGACAATTGGAAGCGGGAGTATAACCGGCTTTTTGGGCTTCTTCATAAGAAGCAAAGTATATTTTATTTTTGTCGGCAATTTGTGAAGCGCCGGCACACCACGGAAAATGATACTTAGTACCACTCTTAGAGGCAACCAATAGTTTTACGGCAGTATTTTCCGGCGAACTTGTATTTATATTTGAACTAAGAGAGTTTAATTTTTTTATCTGTATTGGTTCTCTTCCTTTTTCTAAGGCGGAGAGTTTGCCCAAGCCAAAACCAGCCAGACCG
>CAZJFZ010000058.1:0-3056 GCA_964545745.1 uncultured Candidatus Saccharibacteria bacterium | reverse complement strand
AAGAAGCAGATTCTTTTTATTGCATCGCTTCTAAAAAACAATTATTTAAGTTGTTTTCATTTTATTTTCCCCATTTTGTTGAAAGAAGAAAAAAGAAAGGAATAAAAGTTAAAATATTAAGTAATGAAATGCCATTTGATAAAGATGCACATTATAAGATTATTAAGAAACCCTTAAAAACAGCTACATGGATTTATAACGGAAAGATAGTTATGATTTCATTGGAAGAAGTGGAACCTATAGGGATAATGATTGATGAAAAAAACTTTTATGAGACTCACAAAGCTCTTTTCGAGTTATTATGGGATAATTTGTAATTTTTGGAAAAAGTATATTTGTTGTTCGTTATAATTCCTAATCGTACTCTCGCTGAAAGCGACTTCGAGCCGACCCTGTTCGTATCTCCGACAATTGCGTTTAAAAATAATTAAACGCTGGATAGCGTAAGGTTGGTTCGTTCCTTTTAAACGGAAGGAAGGAAAAAAGATGAGCATGAAAACCGACTAAAATATTGCTTGGAATAGTCGGCAGATTTATGTGTTTGCGTAATAATATTTAACCGAATCACTTTAGGATAATAAATCCAAGAAATCTTTGGTTCTTGAGCCTAAAATCGGTTTAAGTTTTTCTTCTGAGGCGTTAATGATTGATTTTAGGGATTTGAATTGGGATATGAGCTTCTTGGCAGTTACTGGGCCAATGTTGGGAAATCCTTCAAGAATAAATTGAAGACGTTCTTCCTTTGACTTGAAGAGCTTAGTTGCTCGGAGGGAGAAATCTTTCTTGGGAGATTTCTTTGCTAGAACGGAAAGATAGCGAGCAGTGTCTTTTTCATTTTGAGTAAATATGAGAGGAACTTGGAATTCTAAGGCTACTGATAACAAGAAGCCTCGGAGGGCATTTTCATGAATTATTCCTGAATAGATATCTTCATTGCTGATGCCTTCGACGATTAGGATATTCTTCGGATATTGCTTTAACTCTTGGAGTTGTTGAATGATGCGCTTGTTTATTATTGATGATTTAAGTACACTAAACCATAATACTTCCCTCCTTTTCAAAATAGTTTGAAATTCTATCCATTGCTTCTCTAACAGTTTGAAAGTTACTATTTTGCAAAATATCTCTTGATAAAAAGCAAAACACTCTTTCAATTTTATTCAAAAAACTTGCCCCACTTGGAAGATAAACCAAATGGATTTTCGGATGAAAATAATTCCATACTTTAATTGAATGAGATTTATGTGCACTCCAATTATCCATAATTACATAAATCTCTTTATCTGGATACTCGACAAGCAACTTTTCAAGACATTCTATAACTACAAAAGAATTTTTCCAATCGTAAAACCAATAATGGACCTTTCCAGTTTTAATATTAATTCCTGCTGGCATTTCCAACAATCCCTTTACTTTTTGTTTTGCAGGATAAAATACTTTTTTCTCTTGTGTGTACACATTTCCAAAATATTCTTTTATCGCAATCTTCGCTTTTTCATCAAAGCTGATAACAACATTCTCTGGATTTTTATCTTCGTATAATTCCCTCAATCTTAGATATTTCTCAAAAAATTTTTATCATTGCTGTACATTTTGCTTCTTTTTGTTTTGTATTTTATCTCGTCAGCTTTGATTATTCTTCCAATTTGCGAAGAACTTACTTTCAAATTATTTATCTTCGCAAATTCAGATAGTTTACTTCTACTCCAGTTATTGAAATGCAACTCTAATTTTTCTGGATGTGTATTTAACCATTCAATTATTTTAGCTCTTTCTTCTTTTGTAATCCTTCTTGGTCTTCCAGTATTCTTCTTTCTTTCGAATATTTTTAATCCGAAATTATTAAATCCGTTAATAATTTCTCCAACTTTCTTTTTATCGAACTTCAATTTTTCACATATCTGTTTTACAGAATTGCCTTGAGAAGAAAGTTCTATTATTTTTGCTCTATCTTTGACAAAGCTCTCGCTATGTTTGATTGATTTTTCTACAAAAATTTTCTCCTCTTGGCTCAGTTCTCTTACCTTTAATGTGGGTTTCTTCCCCACATTAAAGTTTTTCTTTTTTTGGACAGGTTCGACTGCTCCAAGATATTTGATAACCCTATGTCTTACGATTCCATTTTCGTCTCTGTATCCTTCTACAAGAGACTTGTATTTCCTGCCCTTGACTATACTTACTTTTTCAAATACCATGTTATTTTCCTCCATAGATAGTTAGCGACAACAACTATATAAGCTTTTCGTTGGTAAATTGGCATTATTGTAGAAACTAATTAGTAGGGATTATTTAGGGTGCTATGTAATTAACTGATGGCTTATTTGAAGATTGGGCAAAATTAGCAAAGCAGTCAGCAGAAACCTATGCCTCAATTTATTCAGATCCAAAAGGCTCAGACACACAGAAGCAGGATGCAAAGAAAAATCTCCTTTCTCTTTTAAAATCCTCCAATGAAATGATTGTTAAAATTGAATCTTTGGACAGAGATAGATTTGACAAAACTCAGCTTAAAGGAAATATAGTTCAAACAACGGGTTATATTGAAGGATTTTTAGGTTTAGCTAAATAAATAGTTTTATTAATTCTATTTTCCCACTTCCATAATGAAAGATAAAGTAGTTCAACTAATATCAGATGCCACGGGCATAGATAAAAAGCAAATAGAATCCCTTATAGAAGTTCCAAAGGACTCCAAACTAGGAGATTTCGCTTTTCCTTGCTTTTCCCTTTCAAGAGAACTAAAAAAGAGCCCAGTTGAAATTGCCAAGGAGTTGGTGAATAAAGTTAAAACTGGAAAAGAATTTGAAAAGATACTTGCCCAGGGACCCTATCTAAACTTCTTTCTCAATAAAAACCTCCTTGCCGATGACGTTTTATCAAAAATCCAAAAAGAAAAAGATAAATATGGTTCTTCCAAATTAAGCAAAAATAAAGCAATGATTGAATTCTCACAGGCAAATACCCACAAGGCATTTCACGTCGGGCACATTAGAGGCACAAGTTTCGGCGAAAGCATCGCAAGAATATTTGAATTTCTAGGAAATAAATCAATAAGA
>CAZJFZ010000057.1:0-3225 GCA_964545745.1 uncultured Candidatus Saccharibacteria bacterium | reverse complement strand
ATCAACATTTCTTAATAACTCACCAAATTTTTTAGCATTTAGACTTTCATGACCGATCAATAGCCCTTGTACTCCACCCTGTAAAATAATTTCTTTAGCATTTTTATATTCCACTGAACCACCATAAAGAATAGGGGTAGTAACCGCCAACTTTCTATCATAAATTTCCGCCAACACTTTTTTAATAAATAAAGAAGTTTCTAAAATATCTGATGGTTTCATTGCTCTTTCTTCCGTCTGACCAATTGCCCAAACTGGTTCATAAGCAATAATTAATTTATTCAAAAATCTTTTTGGTAATTTACCTAAAGAATTTATTATTTGCCCCCGCAAAAAATGTAAATATTCTCCATGTATATCTCTTTCTTTTTCTCCCACGCACAAAATGGCCGTTAGACCAGCTCTAATAACAGAAATCACTTTTTTAGAAATCATTTCATCATTTTCTCCCAAAGCTCGCCTCTCGGAGTGACCTAAAATCACATAATGCTCGCCTTTTAACATTTCTGAACTTATTTCACCAGTAAAAGAACCGTTTTTCTCCCAAAAAGCATCCTGTGCCCCCAAAATTATAGCTGACAAACTAGTTACAACATTTATTTTTTCCAAATCTGACAAAAAAACAAAAGGTGGACAAACCACAATTTTGGTATTTTTTAGATTCTTGGCCACGGCTTTTGTGTCTCGAAAAAGCTCTTTGGCCTTTTCCACTGTCTCCGGATTCATCTTCCAATTAGCAATCACTAATACCTTTTTAGTTTTCATAAAAGAATTATACCATTAAATATGCTAAAATATACAGCAGAAAATATGACTAGAAATAAAAAGCAAAATAAAGAAAAAAACGAGACCGGTTTTACTCTGATAGAAATCTTGATTGGCACGGCAGTCTTTATGATAATTGCGGTGAGTGTCTACCAAACTTATGCCACTGTTCTAAATGCTATTAGCAACTCTCAAGCTAAAATCACAATCACCGCCTTGGCCAATGAACAATTTGAAATCATTAGAAATTTATCTTATAGCAATGTTGGGACAATAAACGGTGTTCCCAACGGTAAAATTCCCTCAACCCAAAATCTCGTTCGTGATGGCAAAAATTTTACCGTTAAAACTTTCATTCGCAGTTTGGATGATCCTTTCGACGGCAGTGTGAGTAGTAGTACAAACAATGACCTCTCACCAGCTGATTACAAAGTTGCCGAATTAGAAATCTCTTGTGATAATTGCAAAAACTTTCCTCCAGCTTTTTTTACCACCAATATTGGACCAAGAGATCTAGAAAGTGAATCCACTAATGGTTCATTATTCGTTCGAGTTTTTGACATCAATGCTCAACCTTTACCAGACGCCAATATTCATATTACTAATAATGATGTTTTTCCATCACTCCAAATAGATGATACCACAAACAAAGATGGGCTATTACAAATAGTTGACGCTCCGCCCGCCGTAAACTCTTACTATATTACTGTTTCTAAACCCGGTTATTCTATCGAGAAAACATACAAAATGGGCGAACCAGAAAATCCTAATCCCATTGATCCAAATGCTACTGTAGTTGTTAGACAATTAACCCAAATAAGTTTCTTTCTCAATTATGTCAGCGATTTTACCATTTTCAGTCAAGACGAAAATTGTAATCCCCTACCAGAAATTAATTTTACTCTTCAAGGCACGAAACTGATTGGGACAGAACCAGACATTTTAAAATACAATGCTTCCAGTACCACGGATAATAGTGGTCAAAAAATAATTGAAGATTTAGATTGGGGGACCTATACCCTAACTTCGGAAAATCTAACTTATGCAAAATTGGGAATAGCCACTTCCACTGTCATAATTCTCAATGCCAGCTCTTCTCTAGATTTTAAATTAATTTTAGCTCCCAAAAATTCTGATAGTTTACTGCTGACCGTAAAAGACAATGCTGGACTACCTATATCTGGAGCTAATGTTGAACTAACCCAAACAGCCTCAAGTACAATAAGTGTTAACGAAGTTACGGGACCCGGTTTAGCCATTTGTCGACCAGAAGGACAAGCTTTATTTACCAATTTAATTCCCGAAAATTATAATTTGACCGTTTCCAAATCTGGCTACCAAAATTACACCGAAACACTGAACTTGGGTTCAGTTTGGCAAGAAAAAGAAATAATCCTCAATCCTTAAAATGAAAAAAAATATTAACAGAAAAATGGGGCCTGCCCGAACCTGTTTCAGGGGCGGATTTACCTTGGTGGAAATATTGGTAGCTATCTTTATTATTACTCTGATTGGCATAGCTATAATAAATTTTCAAATAGATATTTTTTCTCTGAACAAAATTTCTTCGGAAAATTTAGATGCTCAAACTGATGCTCGCAATACTCTTAAAACGGTAAGTGCCGAATTACGGTCAATGGCCCCATCTAATAACGGTTCATACGCCATTGCTTTAGCCGCCACTTCTTCCATTACTTTTTATGTGGATATTGATAATGACAATTTAAAAGAACAAGTTCGTTATTTTCAAGACAGCACGAATCTTAAAAAAGGAATAATCAAACCCTCGGGAATTCCTCTGACTTATAATCCGGCCAGTGAAGAAATCACCAATTTAATTAATAATTTAGCCAATGGTTCTTCTCCTATTTTCTATTATTTTGATAAAAATTATGACGGTACCAGCTCCCCACTGGAAATACCTGTAAATATACCCTCCGTCCGTCTAGTTAAAATAAATATCATAATTGATAAAGATTCAAACCAAGCTCCCGGAGTAATAACGGTAACCACGCAAGTCTCTCTCCGAAACCTAAAAGATAATTTATAAAAAATGATTTTATCTAAGACAAAAAACAAAGGCTATATTCTGATTCAAGTAATTGTTTTTGCTTCTATTGCTGTTTATCTTTTGGGGGCTTTAATCAGCTGGGCCGTAATAAACATTAAGGCTTCAGAAAAAAATTCTAATAAAGAACAAGCTCTGCAAATTGCCGAAGCGGGAATTGATTATTATCGCTGGCACCTTGCTCATGCCCCAACAGATTTTCAAGATGGTACCGGTCAAGCTGGTTCTTATGTTCATAATTTCAAAGATAAAGATGAAACTATTATTGGAACTTTCACTTTGGACATCACTCCACCTAGTCTTGGTTCTACTTTAGTCACTATTCAATCCACAGGAAAAATAAATACTGATCCAAGTATTTCTCGAAAAATAAAAGTTAAATTGGCTAAACC
>CAZJFZ010000056.1:513-3232 GCA_964545745.1 uncultured Candidatus Saccharibacteria bacterium | reverse complement strand
TATTTTTCCATCAAGAATGGAGGGTATTCCTATTGCTCTTACTGACGCTTTACTTTGTAACCGAATGGCCATTGTTACTCCCGTTGGTGGTATGCCTGAATTTATAATAGATGGAGAAAACGGATTTGTGGCTGATAATGTTAGTACCGAAGCTATTGATGAATGTCTTGAAAGAGCATGGCAAAGACGCGAAGAGTGGAAAGGGTTAAGTAAAAATGCCGGTAAAAAAATACGAGAATTGGTTACAGAATTTCCACAACAACAATGTATAGATGAAATTAACAACATTATTAAATAAATTTAATGAAAAGAACAAATATATTGGTATTAGGGGCAGATGGATTTATCGGAAGTAATTTAGTAAAGTCATTACAAAAAGACGAAGCGTACAAAATTTTTACTTTTGACCTTTTTAAGAACGGTGTCTCAAAGAATATAAATTATTTTGATGATAATTTAATAATGGTCCATGGTAATTTTTTGAATAAAGAAGATTTAAAAAATGCTTTAAAAAATATTGATTATGTTTTTCATTTTATTTTTCTTACCACACCAGGATCGTCTATGAATGATCCACTTATGGATATAAATACAAATATTGTCGGAACAATCAATCTGTTAGAAGAGTGTGTAAAAGCAAATGTAAAAAGGATTATATTCTCATCTTCTGGTGGGGCTATTTATGGTAATGAAAATAAAAACATATATACAGAAGAAGATACTACTAATCCAATTTCTCCTTATGCTATTTCAAAATTAGCGATAGAGAAATATTTAGAATATTTTAAAATAAACCGAGGATTGGATTATCTTATTTTACGTTATGCTAATCCATACGGTCCCGGCCAAAATATTACTGGCAGTCAGGGAATAATACCTATTTTTCTAAACCTGATCAGACAAAATAAACCAATTACTATTTTTGGAGATGGAGAAAATATTAGGGACTATATATTTATTGATGATTTAATAAATATAACGAGATCACTTTTTTTAAAAGAAACTAAGCATAAAATTTATAATGTCGGAAGCGGAAAAGGTGAGAGTATAAATAAGATTGTTGATATAATAGCGGAAGTTGTAAAACATAAAATTATCATTGAAAACAAACCTGCTCGTTTAATTGATGTTAAAAAAATTATTTTAGATACAAGTAGAATAGTAAATGAAACCAATTATGTGTTAAAAATTTCCATGGAAGAAGGTATTAAAAAAACGTGGGATTGGATAAAATCAATAAACATAAGCTAAAACTTTTAATATTTTTAAAAATTAATATAAATATTATGTTATACTTATTGCATATTATTTTATTAATTAATAACAATTTAATTTATGACAAATCCACTTAATCAAGTTTCGCGAATTATTGCCAAAAAGGATAATATGTATGCTGGTAATGATAATCATTATTTTGGAGTAGGCGAGTCTGCTATTAAAAACATTATTATTTCCCTTGATTTGGCTAAGAAAGAAAAGTGTCTATCAATTTTGGATATGCCTTCTGGTTATGGTAGGGTTTTAAGACATTTAAAAGTTCAATTTCCAGAAGCAAAGATAACAGCGTGCGAGTTGGAAAAAGAGGCTGTTGATTTTTGCGTTGACACATTTGAGGCTAAAGGATTGTATTCAGACAAAAATTTGAAGAATTTGAAAGTCGAAGATAAATTTGATTTAATATGGTGTGGATCTTTATTTACTCATTTAGATAAAAAATTATGGCCAGCTTTCTTTGATTTCTTTTATGAACATCTGGCTGAAAAGGGCGTTTTAATTTTTACAGTTCATGGGAGATATGTTGCCAACCGTCTGGCAATTAAAGATTATGGAATTCCTAAAGATAAAGTCCCAGTTGTTTTTGAAAATTTTATTAAAACTGGTTTTGGTTATGCTGATTACCCTAATAGTAGTGATTATGGTATTTCTGTTTCATCTATGCCGTGGGTTTACAATGAACTGGCAAAATACAAAGATTTTAAAGTTGTTCTTTTTTCCGAAAAAGCATGGGATAATCATCAAGATGTTATCGCCTATGTTAGAGAAAGTTAGATAATTATTTTCTAATAATAATTACTTGGGAAGGAATATGCTAGTTTGAGCGTCGCTGTAAATTGGTGTCTCGTTGAACTTAAGATATTGGATTTGGTCATTTATAAATTTCATATCGTTAATGTTTGATACTATTAGAGCAGATATTTTACCTACCATCTGGATAGATTCTTGCATAATCTTATTATTAAGCGGAAGCTTTTGACGATTCATAATAGCTTTCCTTTGAGCATAGTATGAAAATGAAGGATTCCAATCCTGTCCATAGACTAAAATTACATCATTTGGTTTCGTGATTTTTTTAATTGTGTCTGTTGCTTGAATTATTGAGTAAATATTATTCACTTGGTAAGAATAATAATATTCTTTATATTGGGAAAATAGAGATAATAAAATAAATGGAAATAAAATAAATATCCCAAAATATTTAATCTTAAAATTATCATTTTTATATAACGATAATATGAAAAATCCTAGTAAAATAGAAAGAAAGAAATTATTAGCATAAAAATAATATGTATGTACTGAATATAAATTAGTAAAAATAATCGGACCACACAAAAAGAAAATTAATAAAAATAGTATTTCTTTTCGGTAGGGTTTAAAAAAATATAAAAAAGGTATCAATAATAAAAATAAATTTGGAAAAGCAAATGAAAAAAGATCGGTC
>CAZJFZ010000056.1:0-503 GCA_964545745.1 uncultured Candidatus Saccharibacteria bacterium | reverse complement strand
AGAGTTTTTTAAAATTTTTGACCAGACAGTTATACTTGTTTTTTGTTTTATTGTCCCAAAATTCCATTTGGTCAAATCATTTGATGTTAAGAAACCGTTTGCCAAGGGGTTCATCTCTTTTTGTGTGTCAGAAAAGTTATTCCATATTATACTAATGGCTAGGGGAATAATAAAAATTAAAATTCCATAAAGTAAATATTTTTTAATTATATTAATATTCCAAAACATATTATTTTTTTCTTTCCAAAAATAATAGATAAAGAAAAATCCAGTTGGTGCACATAAAACGATAAAAGTGGTTATTTTTACCAAGGCAGCCAAACAACCTATAACGGAAACTAAAATAAGAAAACGAAGTTTATTTGTTTGAAAAAGTTTTATTGCTAGCCAACAAAATAGTATTCCAAAAAATAATGCCAATGATTCAATCATAAAAGTTCGTGACCAAAATAAATATATTGGGTTTAATAATATAAGACTTAATATTATTAATACAAAATTAT
>CAZJFZ010000055.1:0-3308 GCA_964545745.1 uncultured Candidatus Saccharibacteria bacterium | reverse complement strand
GCTGGAAAAACTATCTCTTTTGATTTAAGTAATCCTTTTGTTATTGTTGGTCTCTTTATTGGTGGACTTCTCCCTTATTACTTTGGTGCTCTGTGTATGGAAGCGGTAGGAAAAACAGCTGGTAAGGTGGTGGAGGAAGTCCGCCGACAGTTCCGTGAAATAAAAGGGATTATGGATGGTACCGGTAAACCAGATTATGCCAAAGCGGTTTCGATTGTGACCGGT
Organism: uncultured Candidatus Saccharibacteria bacterium; assembly: GCA_964545745.1. Classification (GTDB taxonomy): domain Bacteria; phylum Patescibacteriota; class Minisyncoccia; order Phycocordibacterales; family GWA1-40-21; genus CAIJXO01. Next base: position 3,083 of record CAZJFZ010000055.1, on the reverse strand, counting down.
GCAGCCATCAAACAAATGATTGCCCCCGCTTTGATTCCCGTTTTAACTCCAATTTTAGTCGCTCTTGTTTTTGGTAAGACAAACGGTCTCGTAGTGCTTGGCGGTGTCCTTATGGGTTCCATTATTACTGGACTTTTTGTAGCTATCTCAATGACTTCTGGTGGTGGTGCTTGGGATAACGCTAAAAAATACATTGAAAAAGGTAATTATGGTGGCAAAGGTGGCGATGCTCACAAAGCTGCGGTTACTGGAGATACTGTAGGTGATCCTTACAAAGATACCGCTGGTCCCGCTATCAACCCAATGATCAAAATCCTAAATATTGTTGCCCTTCTAATTGTTGCTTTAATGGTTTAATCCATCGCTTAAAGAGAAAACAAAAAAACTCACCTTGCAGGGTGAGTTTTTTGTTATATAATTAACCAGCGTCGATAATGTTTAATAATTTTAATCTTAGTTAAAGAATAATAGTTATTAATTAATCAAAAAATATGAAAAGAATTAAAATAGTTATTAGTGGTGTTATCGTCTTAACAATAATGATTCCTTCGTTATCATTTGTTGTGGCTGATGACAGTGTAGAAGTTAATACAAAAAATAAAAGGTTAGAAAAAGAAGTTAGGCTAGAAAATAGAGGGGAAAGGATTGAGTGGATTAAAAAAGAATTAGCATCAACTACGGCTTCTACTTCAGAAAAGAAAATAGAAAAATTAAATAACAAATTAGAAAAACAAAGGGAGAAAATGGGAGAAGCAAGGGAGAGATTACTGGATAAAGAATTACAAGTGACTGATGTTTTGGGAAAAATTGCCGACAAAATTGAAGACCGGATAAACATCTCTGAAAATCGCGGATTGGATATGACGGCCGCTAAAACCAAACTAGCAGAAGCCTCAGTTAAAATTGAAGAGATAACGATTGAAGGTCAAACTTTGGCTGATTTGATCAAAACAGAAATTACCGAGACAAATAAAGATACACTATTTGCTTCCGTTAAAACTTCTCAAAATAAAATACGAACTCTCGCCAAAGCCACCCATGCCCTCTTAGTTGATACGGTTAAAGAAATCACTAAAGTTTTACCAAAGAAAAATTCTGCCACTAGCACTCCAAATATTTAATCTTTTAATAATTTAATTAAAAAAGTAATGGAAAACGAAGCAACAAACACAATATCAACGGAACCAAAAAATAATTTCGGAGGAATTATCGGAGCAATAATTATCATCGTCCTTATTGTGGCTGGTGGTTGGTATTTTATTGGTAATCGAGTGGAAAAGATTCAAGATCAAAAACAAAATGCCCCAATTGAAATTAGTACGGGTACCTCCACGGAAATACAAGACATTCAAACTGATTTGGATAATCTAGATTTGAGAGTGTTGGATTAATACAACCTCACCCCAGCCCTCCCCTTAACTAATGGGAGGGGGAAGAAAAAAACCGGTAAGGAAAGCTCTCGGAATGATTAGGTCTGCCGTTAAATGAAGAGAGCTTTCCTTACCGGTTTTTTCCCTTTCCCCGCCTTAGTCAAGGCGGGGTGTCCATTCTGATGGACGGGGCGGTTGTTTTTTGCTAAACTCTAAAAATGAAAAAATATAAAATATTAACGATCAAAGAGTTAGCGGATTCGGAAATAGAAATTGAATGTGAAATAGAAGCAGAAAATATTGCCATTTGCCGACCTAAAGCTATTGCTAAAATACAAAAAGATTTGACTCTCCCCGGCTTTCGCCCTGGCCATGTCCCAGAAGCCATACTCATCAAACAAGTTGGTGACCTCTTTATTTATAATGAAATGGCCGAGATGGCTATTAATGACGCCTTTCCAGAAATAATCACCGAAGCCAAAGCTGATTTTATCACCATGCCCAATATTCAGATTATTAAAATTACAAACGGAAGTCCAGTTCAATTTAAAATCGTCGGTCCGGTGATGCCAGAAATAAAATTACCAAATTACAAAAAGATTGCGGAGAAAGAAAATAAAGAAAAAGCGGAACCAACCGAAGCAACAGAAAAAGAATTAGAAGAAACTCTCGTGGAAATAAAAAAACACCGCCCAGATTTTAAAGAGGAAAAAGATACCCGAGAAAAAATAAAAGAGGGCATAAAAAAAGAAAAAGAATTCAAAGCTAAGGATAAAAAAAGGATGGCTATTATTGAAAAAGTATTGGGAGAGACAAAAGTTATCCTACCGAAAGTAATGACTGAAAGTGAACTTCATAAAATGCAGGCGCAATTTGAAGATGATATTGCTCGTGCTGGTTTAAAAGTGGAAGATTATTTAAAACATTTAAAAAAGACTCCCGAGGATTTAAAAAAAGAGTGGGTTCCAGATGCGGAAAAGCGCGCCAAAGTCCAACTCATTATTACCAAAATTGCCTTAGAAGAAAAAATCGTTGCTGACCCGGAAATAGTAAAAAAAGAAGTTGAAAGCTTATTAAAAACCTACAAGGATGCCACCGAGGACCGCACTCGTGCTTATGTGGAAATGATGCTCACTAATGAAAAAGTTTTTGCATGGTTGGAGAGTCAGAAATAAATAAAATATCCTACTTCTTATTTGATTCTATATAATTTTTAATAAGCCCAATTACAAAGGCTAAAACAAAAACACCGATACTTGGCCAAAAGGTAACCTGAATTATTTTAAATAAAATAGACAAAAAAGATTGGCTAACATTTGGGCTATCTGTCGGCATAAAAAACAGTAACGGAGAGAAAAACATAAGAAGACAAGTAAAGAAAATCCATACTATTACAAAAACTTTGAGGGATTTAAAAATAATCTCTTCCCAATATGAATGACCCAAAGAATTATTTTTGCTTCTCCTGTATAATGAAAACAAGATAATTACTACTACAATGATAATTACACCAAGATAATTTTCCATAGTATAATTATATCACATTTCCAATCCTTCCAAGACCACTACCAGATAAATTAAAATAATTACCCCAAAATACTAATTATTTTAAACTTTCGCTACAGCGAAAGTTTAAATTAACAATTTTTATAAATAACTAATTTAAAATAATTTTAGCGGTGAAAGGCTTCCCAAACGGAAACAATAGCGGCT
>CAZJFZ010000054.1:0-3358 GCA_964545745.1 uncultured Candidatus Saccharibacteria bacterium | reverse complement strand
TCCTCCGCATTTGTAAAACTATGGAGTAATTTGATTTTGAGGAGAAACAACTTTTTTATTTTTGAAGTAAAGACGGGCTAGATAAATTATTTCCAAAAGACCAAGAGTGTTTAAAACAAGCAGGGCAATGAACCAGACTTTTTCTTCCCGACGAGCGGACTGCCACAAAGCCAAACCTTTCCAAACCAAAGACCAGATGGCTAAAATTATTAAAAAGATAATCATACTTAGTGAAATTTCCGATTGGACGATTAAAGATGAAGAACTGGTAGCAATTAATGTTGTTTCCATGGGAAGTATTATAACATATTTTTGAAAAATAGTGTAAGATAGGAGGATGCGATATTTAGGCATTGATTTTGGGGAAAAGAGAGTGGGGATTGCTATTTCTGATGAAGACGGAAAAATTGCTTTTCCGAGTGTGGTTTTGACTAATGACAAAGATTTATTAAAGAATATTGTGGATTTGTGTATGAAAAATACGGTGGAGGTGGTGGTGATGGGGGAATCAAAAAATTATCAAGGACAAATCAATGATATAATGTGGAAAATTGATGGTTTTAAAAAACAATTAGAAACTATCGGTTTTAAGGTGGTGTTTGAGCCGGAATTTATGACTTCAATTCAAGCCAGTCAAATCACCGGTGAAAATGAAATGATTGATGCTTCGGCGGCGGCGATAATTTTGCAAAGTTATTTGGATAAAACACAACCGCCCCGGTCATCAGAATGACTACTACGTCTTGACCAAGGCGGGGAAAGCAGAGTTTTGACAGGCAAGCAAATAAAATAAATGCTATAATAAGTGGAGTTATGTCTCATCAAGTATCATATTCAAAATTATTTACTCCACCGAAATTTTTGGAACGGCCAGCGGTGTCTTTGGAAATACAGCCGAAATATATTTCTTTTTTATTAACTAAAAACACTAATAAGGGTTTGGTGCCGGATATTTACGGACGAGTGCCTTTACCCAAAGAAACTATTGCCTTAGGAGAGATAGTTAAAAAAGAGCCGATAATAAAAGCCTTGATTGAAATTAGAAAAAAGACCAAAGTCAGTTTTGTTCGTTTATCTTTACCAGAGCAAAAAACTTATATTTTTAAAACACACTTGCCTAACTTGGAAGATAAAGAGATTCGGGATATTTTAGATTTTAAAATTGAAGAAAATGTTCCTCTGTCCGCCAAAGAAGCAGTTTTTGATTATGATATTTTACCCAGCCCTAAAGTAAGTGGGCTTGATGTGGTTGTTTCTGTGACCTCGCTTGAAGTGGTGGAAGAGTGGCAAAATATTTTTGCTCTAGCCAGTCTTACCCCGATTCTTTTTAGTCCCGAGTCTAATAATGTGGCTAAAGCAGTCATCAAAAATTCCAATGAACAGGTAGTGGTGATCGTTAATATTAAAGAAAATACGATAATTCTTTCCCTAGTTATTTCCAGTATTGTCTGCCAAACCTCATCTCTAAATTTTGGAGCCTCCACTTTTACGGATCTCTTAGCAAAATATTTCAAAGTAACATTTGAAGAGGCGGTAAAAATTAAAAGAGAAAAATTATATCAGGATAATTCGGATAATTTAGAGATTTTTTCTTATTTGATTAATACTATGTCCGCTATTAAAGATGAAATATATAAATTTGTTTCTTATTGTAATGAACGGGAAGATGTGGTTAGTCAGGTGGATAAAATTATTCTCTGCGGTCCAGACTCTCTGATTTTTGGTTTTGATAAGTATTTATCTCTGAACCTTAATTTGCAAGTGGAGGTGGCTAATATCTGGATAAACAATTTTGATTTGAATACTTATATCCCGGAAATAAGCAAGGTTGATTCGGAGGATTTGGCGGTAGTTAACGGGCTTAATTTGATTTAAGTTATGGCTAATTTAATTACGCAAAAACAGAAAAAAGAATTGAGTTTTGATTATCTGATCAGACTTGTTTCTGTTTCTCTTCTTTTGATTTCTCTCTTGGGTATTTTTCTTTTGGCTTATGTCATTCCATACTATCTCTCCTTGAAAGAAAAAGATCTTAAGGTGGCGGAACAATTCAAGTCCGTTATTAATTCGGAGAATAAAGAAAATATTGGTGAAAGTGCTTCGCGGATTATTAGCCAAACAGCCGAGGAACTTAGGGTGATTGAGCTTTATAGCCAAAATCGCCCGGTGCCGTCTATTTATTTTAATAAAATTATTGTTAATAAAAATTCTAATATTCAGCTTTCTAAATTATCTTTTAATTTGTCTTCAACTAATCAGGGACAGTTTTTGGTGAGTGGGGTGGCTAAAAATCGGGAAGGTTTGGTGTCCTTTATTGAAGATTTGAAGGCTAAGGGGGGTTTTACTAGTGTAGAATCTCCCGTCTCGGATTTTGCCAAAGATAAAAATATTTCTTTTACTTTAAATATTAAAATTGCAATATGAAATTAACTTATGCTAAAAGAATATTCATTTGGTCGGTAATCATTTTTGTTTTGGTTTTGATCTCGGACATTATTTTTACGAATTTGCTTTTGACCAAGATTATGAATATCAATAATAAAATCAGACAGCTGGACATTTCTTCTCAAGAAAGGTTAAAAGAGCTATCTTTGAAAGATTTGATTGTTAGTTCAGAAACAGAGAGAAAAGATCTGACGGATTATTTTGTGGGGGCGGGAAATGCTGAGACAGTAGAGATTACCAAATATTTGGAAAGTTTAGCCATGGAGATGGGGGTGACACAAAGGAAGACTTTGGACGATGATATTATAAGTGGATTATCTTCATCTGAAACCGTTTCTGCTATCAGATTTAGGCTAAATGTTTCTGGCCGTTGGTCAAATGTTTTTAACTTTTTGCAGGCTATAGAACGCTTACCTAAAGTATTATCTTTAAATAGTGCTATTCTTAGTGTAAATTCCGAAGCTACTGCCATCAAAGAAGCGGGAAATAAAATCTGGTCGGCAGATTTGGATTTTTCCGTTGTTAAGTTAAAAAATTAAAATAAGATGAACAATTTAAATTTTAAAAAGGCTATCCGAGACTGGAAAATTATTGTTTCTGTTTTTGCTATTATTTTGATTTCTTTGTCTATTTTTGCTTGGCGAATATATTTGAGTAATCAAATTGCTGGTGGATATTTTATGCAAGAAGTCACAATGACTGATCCTTTGCTAAAGACTTTAGATAAAAAAAAGTTGGATGCGGGTTTACTTATCCTAAAAACTAAAGAGGCCGAGTTTCTAAAATTAAAAGCCAATCGTCCAAAATCAGTTGACCCGTCACTCTAAAACTGGTATATTTTTCAATTCTATCCATTGAATTACGGGGGCAATATAAATAGACTAGGAAAATATGCCAGTTTTAGAGTGACGGG
>CAZJFZ010000053.1:0-3369 GCA_964545745.1 uncultured Candidatus Saccharibacteria bacterium | reverse complement strand
AGCAAAATCCTTGCTGTTTGTGTGGGGTATTATTAAGAAATTTACCAAACCTAAACCCGAATTATCTTTCATTCTATCTACAAACTCCTTCTCGTCTGGGTCATAAGCATCAATGGTCAAATCATCAGCCACAATCATTGACCCAGCACTAGTTCCAGTATAGATGATTTTGTCTTTCTTAACATATTCAACTATTAACTTATCAAACCCTCTTTCTTTTATCAGACAAATCAAATAAATAACACTACCACCGCAGAAATGAATAATATCTGATTCCTTCAATAATTTAGTGAAGGCGTCTTTTGAAACTATCCTTAAATCAGTATCAATAACTTTGCAACCTAGTTTTAAATAAGCATCTCGGTCGGTTTTAATCCACCATTTATCACCCTTATCATTATCACCAGCATTAGGAATAAATATAACCTTTTTACCCCTAAGACTTTTAATCTTACTCTTGAGTAATTCGGCTGTTTTATCAAAAGATGAAGCTAAAAATAATTTCATATCATAAATATAGCAAAAATATGCTAAAAGTTCTACTCTCTATTGTCTTGACTAGTTTTTTTAAAAATTCAGAACCTTCCATTCAGCTAAATCATCCTCGTTGTATTTATACTTCTCATTATCATTATATCGCCAAGTTCCGTTTACGTTTATAGCTATACCACCTATTAACTTATGGCCAGACTTATTTTGTTTTTTAATGTATCGTTGTAAGCTCTCAGCTCTTTCCTTAGCGTCTTCACCAGCCGTAAATCCGCTCTTGGTTTCAAAAATACCAAGTGTCCCATCTTTGAATTGAATAATAAAGTCTGGGTAAAAAGCTCGGTCATCAGACCTTAGAATACCAAAGTATTTTACTTCGGACTCACCATTTTTAAACCACCATTTCACCTTATTAGAAGCGTTTAGAAGCTCCATAAACAACCTTTCAGGCTCGCTTTGGGTGGCCGTATAAAAAGGCTTCATAATAGATAACGGCTGGTTTTGTGTTTGGTATCGGCTGTTATAGCTCACAAAAATAGGCACTTCCCATTTAGGAGTTTCTTCAAGTTCTCTTTTCTCGCTTAATTTTTCTACCACTTCCTTCTTATATTTCTCCTTAGCTAGATTAAGTATATTTCTAAACTGCTGTTCGTTTTCTTTACCTAAAACTATCTTTTGAACCTTGGGGTCATACTTATCAAATTTAAATTCATCATTGAAAAACTGATAGAGGGCTGTCTTCATTCTGTCGCTTGAGTCAGCAGGAGCATAAGGTGTGCAGTTTTGCACTATGAATCTATCAAACCTATCCTGTAGTTCCTTTTCATCCAGAGCTATATTCAGTGTTCCTTTATGTTCTATCTCGCCTGATTTATCAACATCAATAATTTTACCGTCAGCGATTATCGGATTGATAATCTTTGATGGTTTAAGATTGATTTGTTTTTTAAAACCATTAGCTTCAGCAATCTTTGAAAAAATCTTTATAAACTCTCCAGACAAACGGGTTCTTTCTCGCTGTCTTTTTAGATAAATAGAAGGCAAGGAAATATTTTTATATAATTTACTATCTCTTTTAGCTTCATAGACCGTGATGTAGTCTTTTGCATATTCTTCAGCTATTTCAATTTTAGATAAATTTGTAAAAACAAAACCTGTATTTAGTTCGGGTTCTTTTGAATAATATTTGAGTTCTGGCATACGCATTATTCTACCAATAACCTGTATAGTAAATTCAAGATTTCTTGATTCTCTAAAAATTACTAAAATGGAGGCTCTGGGACAGTCCCAACCTAAGGCAATAGCTTGTTTGAATACAAGAACCTCTACTTCGTTATTATTTTTCTCTATGTCAGGCAAGGTATCAGATTTATCCTCAGACAGCCAAATAGCCAATTTCCCATTCTTTTCAGTGATACCTTTTTTATCTAAAATCTTGATAACATCCTCTTTTTTACTAATTAAGCCAGCTCTATTATCTGGAAGTTGAATAAGCATTAAAGGGTTTATCTTTGAGCCTTCTTTTTTATACATTTTCAGTAGTTCCTCTCTCTTCTTTAGAGCTTGTTCTATTACTATTTCATCAGCTGTTTTTGAACCAATCTCTATACCGAGAAATTCTGGATTAACAGATATTTCAGACTTAATCATTTCTTCGGCCTTAACATCAGACAAACGAACTTTTTCAATCTCTGATGACTTTCCTGTCAAATGGGGAGTAGCTGAAACTTCTAATGTTAATTTAGGACCAATAACCTCAATCAATTCTTTTGATTTTTCCGTGTCTGCGGTATTCTGACTTTCGTCAATTATTAAAATAATCGTTCGTCCATCTTCTTTGGTATTTTTTATGATATTACTTAGGTTATTATCCTTTTCATTTTCCCTAATAAAAAGGCTTATGTCTTTCTTGTTTATACTGTGCCAGTTTATAAAAAGTATTTCATTTTCGGCTATCTTTCGGTCTTCCAAATCTTCAAAATAGGAGCATTTTATAAGCCTGTCATCTTCATAAAAAGACTCTAGTTTTTCTTTGCTTTGCTCGTGTAGCATTCTCACGGATACCCAAACAAAGGCAAATTTCCTGTCATCTCGTCTGCCTCTAACAAGCTCTTTTAACAAGGCGGACACCATTACGGTCTTGCCTGAGCCAGTAGGGGCTTGAAACACCACCACCTCGCTTTCTGTGGCCTTCAGGGAGGCTTCTAGCTTCCTGTGGAGGTTATCTACAGCCTTCTTTTGATAGTCTTTTAATTTAATCATTTGAATATTTGTTTATAAACATTAAGGATGACGGCTGGTATCGGCTTTAAATCTACCAGCTTTTTAATATCCTCAAACTCTTCTTCTCTAGCACTATCATCCAGAGAGAAAATATAGGTAATGATTTTCTTGTTTAGCTTCTGGGCTTCTTTCCTAAAAGGTTCAATTCCTGAATCATCATAAACAATACCCAAATACTTATCTTGATTATTCCTAAAAATCTTAAAATTCTGGCCTTTCTTAACCTGTTCAAAACAATCTTCCTTTAGGCAAAGCATTTCGGTAGATTTATCTACCAGCTTTTTCTTATTTTGGTCGGTTGGTTTAGCATCTACAAAATCAGTCTTGAAGTATTTAAGATTATTGTCTTTAATAACTTTCTTAATTCTTGGATAGCACACATCTACACAAATATTATTCTCATTATTTGTGCATAGAATAAATTTTCTTTTACCACCATCATTCCTATTCAGCTCCAAAATAGCCTGACCTATTGTTCCTGAACCAGCAAAGAAATCAAGGACTGTTGAATTTTTCTGGGAAGATATTTCTAAAATCCATTTCATCAGGTTTAATGGTTTTGGATTATCAAAATTTTTACTTCCAAATAATTCTCTG
>CAZJFZ010000052.1:0-3390 GCA_964545745.1 uncultured Candidatus Saccharibacteria bacterium | reverse complement strand
CATCAGTACCATTAAGGGCGGGTTTGCTTTCTTCAATTATTATATCAGCAAAAGTGTGCCAAATATAGTGATAAATTTTTTCACTGGCCAAATAAAAACGGTAATTATCCATATCGGTGGTTATTTCTCTGATTGTTTCTTTAAGGTTATCCAAAGTTTTTTGATCCTTCTCTAAAATTGTTGGTTTTTTATCAAGATCAAAATTTTCAATACTAGTTAAAACAAAACGAGTGATATTCCAAACTTTATTAGCAAAGTTTTTATAACCGCGAATTTTATTTTCATCAATTTTACTATCAGTACCTGGAGCCGTGCCAATGATTAAAGCCAATCGTCCGGCGTCCATTCCGAATTTTTGAGCTACCTCTATTGGGTCTAAACCATTACCCAAAGATTTGGACATTTTTCGTCCTTTGGCATCACGAACCGTCCCATGGAAGTAAACATTTTTAAATGGAATAGTACCTAAATTATAACCTGTCATCATAATCATCCGAGCCACCCAAAAGAAGATTATCTCATAACCGGTTTCTAGAATATTCGTGGGGTGATAAAGTTCCAAATCTTTGGTTTTTTCTGGCCAGCCGAGCGTAGAAAAAGTCCAGAGAGCTGCGGAAAACCATGTATCCAAAGTGTCTTCATCTTGTTTCCAATCACTACCTTTGGGGGCTTCAGTTCCACAATAAATTTCAGAATCTTTGTACCAAACCGGAATTCTATGACCATACCAAATTTGTCTGGAAATACACCAATCATTTAGATTATCAATCCAGTGAAAATAAGTCTTACTAAAGTAATCTGGAGTAATTTTTATTTGCTCATTTTCTACAGTTTTTTTCATTATTTCTTTCAGGGTAGTTTCTTGGCCGGACTTTATTCCGTTTATTTCTGAATGGGGAATCACAAATGGTTTGTTGACGGCGACAAACCATTGTAGTTTTGGTAAGGGTTCAATAATTCCACCCGTCCGTTCTGCGGTAGAAATGTTTTGTTTTATGATTTCTTCTTTTTCTAAAAGTTCTTCTTTTTTTAGCCACTCCACAATTATTTCTCTGGCTTCGGTAGTCTTTTTATTTAAAATCTTTTCATCACCGATCATCATTTTGGCGTATTCATTTATAACCTGAACTTTAGGCAAATTATGTCTTTCGGCTATTTCCCAATCTGCTTGGCTGTGCATTGGTGTAACACCGAGCGCCCCAGTACCAAAATCTTTGTCTACTTCTTTATCTGCGATAATTTTAATATGAAGGGGAACACCGCAAAAAACAGCATCATATTCTTGACCAATGAATTTTTTATATCTTTCATCTTCTGGGTGAACCGCCACCGCTGTATCACCAACTTTTGTTTCTGGTCTGGTGGTGGAAATAGAAATGGGGAAGTCTTTAAAATATTTAAAGGTATACATTTTAGCCTCTCTTTCTTCATAAACAATTTCATCATCAGAAATGGTAGTTTGTCCTTTAGGGTCCCAGTTCACAATGCGATGCCCGCGATAAATGAGCCCGTCATCATGCATTTTTTTAAAGACAGTGCGGACAGCGAGGTTTCTTTTTTCGTCCAAAGTAAAAGCTTCTCGTGACCAATCACAAGAGGCCCCGAGAGTTTTTATTTGAGAAATTATTGTGTCATGGCTATCTTGAGCAAACTCGCCTACTCTTTTTAATAATTCTTCGCGTCCCAAATCAAATCTATTTTTACTTTCTTTTTTGGCTATTTCTTTTTCTACTTTTGATTGAGTGGCAATGGCCGCATGATCAGTTCCGGGTAACCACAAAGTTTTTTTGCCCCGCATTCGCTCATAACGAATCATCATATCTTCAATAGTAAGCATCATGGCATGACCCATATGTAAAACACCAGTTACATTGGGCGGAGGCATCATAATGGTAAATGGTTCTTTATGTCTGGCTGGTAAATTATCTGGATTAAAAAAACCACTTTCTTCCCACTTTTTGTAAATTCGCGGTTCGGTTTCTTGTGGATTATAGGATTTTAGAAACTTTTCATTCATCCATTTATTTTAACAGAAAAAGAAGAGAAAAACTAGGAGAGAATGTTTCCTTGAATTTTGCCTATAAACTCAAATTACCATTTGCTCTAAAGTCAATAACTGACTTTTTTCCAGCCAAAATATTCACATAACCAGCTAAAGCAATCATCAAAGCATTATCCGTGGAGGCGCTTACTTCGGGCACTAAAAATTTTATCTGATATTTCTGACAGATTTTTTCCAAGTTCGCTCGAATTTGCGGATTGGCGCTGACTCCACCACCAATGATTAAGGTTTGCGGATTAAATTCTTCAATGGCTTGCTCGGTTTTTTTTGTAAGAACATCTAAAACGGAATTTTCAAACTCCAGAGCAATTTCTTGTTTGACTTTGTCATCAATGCTGGAGATTTTTTTAAGGGTATATAAGACGGCAGTTTTTAAGCCCGAGAAAGAAAAATTCAAATCTTTAGAGTGAAGCATTGGTCGAGGTAGGGGATAAGGTGGTTTTTTGTTTGGAAATTCCAACTTTTCTTTTTTGGCTAATTCGGAAATAATTTTTCCACCGGGGTAGGGAAGACCAAGTAAACGAGCCACTTTATCATAAGCTTCACCAAGGGCATCATCACAAGTATTACCGATAATTTTATAATCTAAATTATTTTTAATTAAAACCAATTGGGTGTGTCCACCAGATATAAGAAGAGCCAGAGCTGGATATTTTATTTTTTGGATTAAAAAATGAGGTGTTTCCTTAGCCTTGGAAGGTGACTCTTCATTTTTTAATTTTTCCAATGAAGCAACAAGAATATGCCCCTCCATGTGATTAGTTGGAATAAGAGGAATATCCCAGGCGGTGCTCAAAGCTTGGGCAAAGGTTATTCCAACCCACAGAGCTGGTTCCAGTCCGGGACCACTAGTTACGGCAATGGCATCAATAGCCGGTTTTTCAACTGTTTCTAATAGTTTTTTGAGTTCTGTAAGAAGTTCGGGTTCTCTTATTAGGATGTTTTCTACCTCCCTCAACCCCTCCTTATCCAATGAGGGAAGGAAATTTTTCTTCCCCCTCCCATTAGTTAAGGGGAGGGTTGGGGTGAGGTTGTGTTCTGCTTCCTCCAAACACTTCCTCAAAAGTGGCACTAAATTTTTGGCATGTTCTCTTTTGGCAAGCATCGGCATTACTCCGCCAAATTCTTGATGTTTGGCTACTTGTGAGTACAGTTGATTGCCCAAAACTTCTAATTTATTATTTTTGGCTTCAATCAAACATACTCCCGTTTCGTCGCAACTTGTTTCAATTCCTAATATGATCATAAAGATTAGATTAGCATTTCATCCTCCGAATGCCAATACCAAGGTCTGGCCTTGGAAAAGGGAAGCGTGTGGTGTAATATAA
>CAZJFZ010000051.1:0-3393 GCA_964545745.1 uncultured Candidatus Saccharibacteria bacterium | reverse complement strand
TCATCAATTTCAGTAATTATTTTCATCATTTTCTGTAAATTTTCTTTAGGAATAACAAAATCTGTATCTTTTTTCCAAATAAGCATTTCTTTAACCGGGTCTTGTGCCACAAAAAAGTAATCAAACTCCCCTTCTGCCACAATTTTTTCTAATTCACCAAAAGTATTTATTCTCTCTACTATTGTTGGGGTAATTTTTTCCAAAAATATTTTTTCTACCTTATATTTTATGGACAGTTTTCTAAAAATTTTATGTTCCAAGTCCTCTTTCTTCATCCGTTTAATATACTCCTTATTAAACCATAAAAGTTTTTCTTTATTAAAAATCGCTCCAGACTTTTGAACTTTCTTCAAATCAAACTTTTCAATCAACTCTTTCATAGATAAAATCTCCTGTTCCCCACCCGGATTCCAACCCAAAAAAGCAATAAAATTTAAAAAAGCTTCCGGTAAATAACCTTCTTTTTGATAATAAGCCACGGATACTAGTTCACCATGTTTTCTTTTGGAAAGTTTTTCTCTAGTTTCAGATAAAATAAGGGGCAAATGAGCATAAACGGGAGGTTGACCACCGATGGCTTCAAAAAGTAAAATCTGCCTCGGCGTATTAGAAATATGATCTTCACCACGAATAGCATGAGTCACACTAGATTCAAAATCATCAATCACATTGGTCAAATGAAAAACTGGTTCCGTCAAACTCTTGGCAATAACAAAATCCTTTAGTTCCGTGGTATCAAATTCAATCTCTCCACGAATCAAATCTGTAAATTTTACTTTTTTATTAGGATTTCTAAATCTGATAACTTCTGCTCTTTGACCTTCTTCTTTTATTTCTTCTTTAGAAACATAAGCCTTGTTTTCCGCAATTAATTTTTCCAAATATTTTTTATAAACTGCTGTTCTTTCCGATTGAATAAAAGACTTGGTATAATCAATCCCTAACCATTTTAAAGAATCATAAATCATCTCCGTCCACTCTGGTTTACTACGAGCCTCATCCGTATCTTCAATTCGCAATAAAAACTCCCCTTTATTTTGTTTGGTAAACAAATAATTAAACAAAGCTACTCTGGCACTGCCCACATGAAATAAACCAGTGGGACTAGGAGCAAATCTTGTTACAATCTTTTTCTTTTTTAAAAAATCAAACATTTTATTTTTCGTGAGTTAAGGCAATATTAATTATTTCTCTAGCAATTTTTAAAGAAGCATCCGGATGAGTAAAAGCCTTGGCCGAAACAGACATCTTTTCTCTTAAAGATTGGTCTTGTAAAATCCGATCTATCTCACCAATCAAAACATTAGTAGTTAAATTAGATTCTTCAATCACCGAAGCCGCACCACTACGGGCGTAAGCAAAAGCATTTTTCCTTTGATGATCACCATTCGTTTCGGTAATTGGTATGACGATACTAGGCACACCCCAAGTGGCAATTTCGAAAATAGTGGAACCAGCTCGGCTGATAATCAAGTCCGCCGCTCCAGCAGCCATAATCAAAGTTAAATCATTTAAATAATCAAAAGAGTGATAACGACTTTTATTAACATTATTTAACAAAATAACTTCTGAAGTTTTATTTACTTCAGAAAAATTATTTTTGCCAGTTTGATGTAAAATTTGATATTTCTCCACTAGTTTTGGCAAAGCATCCAAAATCCTTTCATTAATAATTTGGGCTCCAAGCGAACCTCCAATAATTAGGATAGTTGTAATATCTTTTTCTAAATTCAAATACTCATGAGCTCCATTTTTGTTTACATTTAAAACTGCTTTCCTCAAAGGGTTACCAGTAAAGGCCACTTTACTTTGATCCGCAAAATATTTAGCTGTATCTGGATAAGACACCGCAATTTTTTTAGCAAATTTGCTGGCCCATAAATTTGTCCGACCGGGGACACTGTCTGATTCATGAATAATAATAGGGATTTTTAAAAGCCGAGCCGCCAAAAGAACCGGAAAACTAACATAAGCACCTTTACTAAAAACAATATCTGGATACAAACTAAAAACTTTCTTAAAAGCAATAATGATTCCTAAAAAAATTTTAAAAACATCAAAGAAATTTGCCAAAGAAAAATATCGTCTGATTTTCCCCGCGGGGATAGAAACAAAAGAAATATTGTTTTCCACCAAAGACTCCATATCATAAGGATGATCAGACATAAAAAATATTTCTGGTAAAATCAAATTTTCTTCCTTAGCAATTTTATTTATTGCTTCCGCTACCGCAACTAACGGATAAAAATGTCCCCCCGATCCCCCACCAGTTAATAATATTTTCATTTTTTTATTTAAACTATTTTACGATATTTTGATACATTGATAATTATTCCAACTTCCGCCAGTGTAAAAAACAAAGCCGTTCCGCCCTGACTAAAGAAAATCAAAGGTGAACCAGATAAAGGCAGGACTCCAATCATTGATGCAATATTAATAAAAGATTGGACAGTTATAAGTATAACAATTCCAATGACCAAAAGTCTACTAAAAACATCCTGAGCGGTCCGGCCAACCTTAAGCCCTCGGGAAAGGAAAAAAATAAATAAAAATATTATAAAAACACTACCGACAAAACCAAATTCTTCCGCGGCAATAGGAAAGATAGCATCCCCAACAGATTCCGGTAAAAACTTAAATTTTTGAATACTTTGACCTAAACCTCGACCAAAAATCTCTCCGGAGCCAACAGCAATCATTGATTGCTGAATTTGATAACCAGAAGTAAGCGGATTAGAAGCAGGATCTAAAAAAGTAAGCAGACGATCCAATAAATACGGCCGAACAAAAAACAAGGCGGACACTCCAATAACCGCCAGCATCATAATTAAAAAAATATGTCGCCATTTTCCTCCACCAATTAAATACATCACCAAACCAACAATAAATATAATAACAAAAGAGTCCGTGTCTGGTTGTTTTAGTAAAATGGCTCCCACAATACTAATCAAAATTATAAAAGGCAAAAGGCCGTATTTAATAGTTTGTACTTTTTCTTTCATCTCGCTAAGCCAAGTGGCAAAATAAATAATAAAACCAATTTTAAGAAATTCTAAGGGCTGAAAAGATAAACTACCAATATAAATCCACCGGCTAGCTCCCCCATGGCTAACACCAATCCCAGGAATAAAAACCAAAAGCGTGGCTACAATAGATAAAAGAAAAATATAAAAAGAAAATTTCCGCCAATATTTATAATTTATTTTAGCAGTAATAAAACAAGCAATCAAACCGGCAAATAAGCCAAAAAACATTTGACTAAAGACAATAGAAGTAAATTGAGCTTTATCCCGCGCATAAATACCAAGCGAAGCGGAAATAAAAACCGTCAATCCGCACAAAAGCAGAGCAAAAAAAGAAATTAAAAATGTTTTATCTACCTTTTTGGACATA
>CAZJFZ010000050.1:0-3560 GCA_964545745.1 uncultured Candidatus Saccharibacteria bacterium | reverse complement strand
TACCAACTGAGCTATGCGCGCAATTAATGTTTCTGCCCAAACGGAATCCTACTACTCCCCACCTTAGTTAAGGCGGGGTGGTGAGTCTGCGAACCGGGGCGGTGTGTAGAATATAGCAAAAATAGCAAAAAAATGCTACTTTTATGGAGTTGCCACGGTGGCGAAATTGGTAGACGCGCTACGTTCAGGTCGTAGTTCTCGCAAGGGATTGGAGGTTCAAATCCTCTCCGCGGCACATTTATGAAAAATTATAAAGAATATTTTAAAGACAAAAAAGTAACCATTATGGGTCTTGGGCTTTTGGGCGGGGCATTAAATGATGCGATCTTTTTGGCTGACTGTGGAGCAAAGTTAACAATTACGGATTTAAAATCTGAAATAGAATTAGCTACATCATTAAAAAAACTTGCTAAATATAAGAATATAAAATATGTTTTAGGTCATCATGATTTAGAAGATTTTATAGATAAAGATTTTATTTTACAACCGGGTAATGTGCCAGTAAATTCCATTTATCTGGAGGAAGCAAAAAAAAATAATATTCCAATTCACGAAAGCGAATCTTTGTTTTTTCAATATGTCAAAGATGTAACTACTATTGGTATAACTGGTACACGGGGAAAAACTACAACCACCATCTTGATTTATAAAATTCTAAAAGAAGTACTTGGTAAAAAGGTACATTTAGCGGGTAATATTAAAGGTAAATCAACCATGGCTTTGTTAAAGGAGGTTAACCCCGGTGATACTGTGGTCATGGAGCTGGATTCTTGGTGTTTGCAGGGGATAGGTGAGATCAAAAAAAGTCCAAAGGTGGCAGTTTTTACTAACTTACTTTCAGATCATTTGAACCACTATCTAAAAGGCAGTCAAGACAAAAAAGAAGCTGAAGAAAAATATTTTACGGATAAATCACAAATATATTTGCATCAGAACAAGGAAGATTTTTTGATTTGTGGCAAAAAAGTTTCTTCGTGGATTGGCAAAACAAAAGGGCATAAAATAATTGTTAAAAAAGATCTCGTGCCAAAAGGTTGGAAGTTAAAAATACCGGGCGAGCATAATTTGGAAAATATTGCCTGTGTTGTGGCGGTGGCTTTAGTATTAAAGATAGAAGAGAAGATTATTAAAAAAGTAGTGGAGAATTTT
This sequence comes from uncultured Candidatus Saccharibacteria bacterium, assembly GCA_964545745.1. Taxonomy (GTDB): domain Bacteria; phylum Patescibacteriota; class Minisyncoccia; order Phycocordibacterales; family GWA1-40-21; genus CAIJXO01. The sequence goes on along the minus strand of CAZJFZ010000050.1, from coordinate 2,411 downwards.
ACTGGAGTAGAAGGGAGATTAGAATTTAAAAAAGAATATAAAGGAATTAAAATTTATAATGATACAACGGCCACCACACCGGATGCCACCATTATGGCACTGCGAGCGCTCAGAGGAAGTTCTTCGACTAGGCTCGGAATAAAATCAAGAAAAATAATCTTGATTTTAGGTGGAGCCGATAAAAATTTGGATATGTCTGAACTCACAAAAGAAATTCCTAAATATTGTAAAAAAGTTTTTCTCCTTGAGGGCACCGGTTCGGCTAAGTTAAAGATTGAAGAAGTTATAAGATGTAAAAACCTAAAAGAGGCGGTAATGATGGCGATAAAAGAGTGTAAAAGAGGGGATATTTTACTCTTTTCACCGGCTTTTGCCTCGTTTGGAATGTTTAAGAATGAATTTGACCGAGGGGATAAATTTAATCGGGTGATAAAAAATTTGAAATAGAAAAGGACGGCGTGGGGAGTACCCACGCCGTCCTCAAACCTCCTTGGGATTTTTAATCCCCGTTAATTGTTTCAACCAAGCCGTAGATTGCCGCTGGAGCTTTGTACCAGCCGGCCCACATCTGATCCCCCCATGAGTAATGCCACCACTCGGTGGGGTTGGGGGCAAAACCAGACAAGACCATCGTCCAGAAAAGGATGCGTCTATTCCTCTGAAATTCCTTTTCTTCCAGCGAGAGATCGCGCTTCTCTTCCTCTTGTTCGTAGAGGTCTGGCCAGTTTCGCCCTGGCCCCCCGCCCATTGGTATGAGCTGACCATCTCTGTGATCTTGCAAGACCACATCTACGGCCGCTCCGGTGCAGTGTGGTGGTGGAGCCGTCCGAAGAGCGTCTCCTCCCATGACTCTAGTGAACCAACCCTGCATCCGCTTGTCCACTTCCTCCGGACTCCAGTCGGGATGCTCTTGTTGAAGTTTTCCCCGATTGTACTGGTATCTATCCTCTTGCAGGGCTACTGGTCGCCATCCATCTTTGATGAAGAGTTTCCAATCCTCATTCTCCATCAAAAACTGATTGGCCTGACCCAGAAGATGAACCAGTGACTCTCGAACCAAAAGATGTGGAATGGCCAAGGAAACCGGTGGGTTTTTCATCACCCAGAAGTGATTATCACCCTTAAGACCGTGATCTCTAACTTCAACTAATCTTTCTCCTTGATCCTTGATCCTGATTGTGTATGTCTCTCTATCCTGACGGACGAGTGACAAATCAGGAATCGGCTTTTCTGCCATCCAGCCCAGTGAAACAATCTTTAGATACATGTTTGCCTCTCTTCTTGCTTGTTGTTTGGTGCTAGTCTGATTATAGATTAACAATAATTAACTAATTTGTCAATCAGAGTTATTTTGAAAATTTCTGTTATTATTTATTTATGTCTGTAAAAAATATTTTAGATCAAGCCGACCCTTCGATTTTACTCAGGGCAGGGAAAATTCATTTCATTGGGATTGGCGGAATTGGTATTTCAGCGATTGCTCGGATGATGCTTTTAGAGGGTAAAGTGGTTATTGGGTCTGATTTATCTGTTTCTTTAGTTACTCAGGAATTAGAAAAAGCTGGGGCCAAAATATATATCGGTCAGAGTTTAGATTTTATCGAAGCTGAAACAGATTTGATTATTTATACGGTGGCTATTACGGAGTTTGATCCAAAACTTTTTTCCGAGATGAAGAAATTGTCAATACTGTCATTATCATATCCGGAAACCTTAAATATTATTTCCAAAGAAAAATATACCATTGCTGTGTCCGGAACGCATGGTAAGACAACGGTAACGGCGATGATTGCTAAAGTGATGATTGAGGTGGGCTTGGATCCAACAGTAATTGTGGGAAGTCTAATATCTAACCCCGCCCCAGTGGAATCATCCTCTCCGTTTAACGGAGTACCTAATCACTCCGAGGATGTTCCACTGGGGCGGGGAAGAAAATTTGAGAGTAATTTTGTAATGGGTAAAAGCAAATACTTGGTGGTGGAGGCGGATGAATATAAAAAATCTTTTCATAATTTAGAGCCATCGATTTTAGTAATAAATAATATTGATTTGGATCATTTGGATTTTTATAAAGATTTGGCCGATATCCAAAATTCTTTTTTACATTTAGCCAAAAAATTACCTGCGGATGGGTTTTTGATCTGTAATACTAAATTACCTAATCTTCAGCCGATTATTAAAAATGTAAGCTGTAAAATAGTTGACTCTGGCGTTCTTGAGTTTAAAGAAAAATTATTGATTCCCGGCGAGCATAATCGGCAGAATGCCAAAACCGCTTTCGCTGTGGCGAAAGTTTTGGGTGTAGATTTAAAGAAAGCTGAAAAATCCTTGGTTGGATTTTCGGGTACTTGGCGGAGGTTTGAATATAAAGGGAAGACAAAATCTGGGGCCTTGGTTTATGATGACTATGC
>CAZJFZ010000049.1:0-3611 GCA_964545745.1 uncultured Candidatus Saccharibacteria bacterium | reverse complement strand
CGTCAAACTGGTCATTGGTGCTATTATAGCACAGAGCAATTTAATTGCAACTAGTTTGTCTTTTTATACTGGATATTTACATTATTATATGGTATACTCATAGTTAGTCGGAAAAAAATATTATTTAACAATAATTAATTTAATTTTTTATGACAATTATTTATCTTATAGTCGGTATTATCGTAATTTTGGTTTTGTGGGTAATTTTTGCTTATAACAGTTTTATCAAGCTAATTAATAATGCCAAGGAAGCGTGGTCAGATATTGATGTTCAGCTTAAGAGACGATATGATTTGATTCCTAATTTGGTTAATACCGTTAAAGGTTATGCTTCTCATGAAAGCACGGCTTTTGAAAAAGTGACTCAAGCACGGGCGGCCGCTATGGGAGCTTCCAATGTGGCGGATAAAGGTAAGGCCGAGAATATGTTGACTGGTGCTTTAAAATCAGTTTTTGCTATCGCGGAAGCTTATCCAGAATTGAAAGCTAATGAAAACTTTTTAAGTTTACAAACTGAACTTTCTGATACGGAAAACAAAATTCAAGCTTCTCGCCGATTTTATAACGGTAATGTTCGGGACTTGAATATTGCCATTGAAGCTTTCCCAGGCAATATCATTGCTGCTCGTTTCCATTTTGCTAAAATGGAACTTTTCACTCTTGATGATGAAGCTGCTAAACAGCCAGTAGAAGTTAAATTCTAATCAACCGCCCCCTAACCCCCTCCTTATCCAATGAGGGGGGAAATAAGATAGATGTCTACTCTTTACACGCAACAATCTAAAAATACTCGTCAGACCTGGTTTTTGATGACTTTATTTTTGGTTATTATCGTAGCTTTGGGATATTTTATTTCCTATTACTATAATAATCCGCTCATTTTATATACTGCGATTATTTTTAGTCTGCTGATGAATATTACCAGTTATTGGTATTCGGATAAAATTGTTTTGGCCATATCCGGTGCTAAGGAAGCCAATCATGATGAATATATGGATTTGTATCATATTGTAGAAAATCTTTCTATTACCGCTGGTTTGCCAATGCCCAAGGTTTACATAATGGCGGATCAGTCACCAAATGCTTTTGCCACCGGGCGAAATAAAGAACATGCGGTGGTGGCGGTGACTACTGGTTTACTTCAAATTTTAAATAAAAATGAATTAGAGGGAGTGATTGCTCATGAACTTTCTCATATTGGGAATAAAGATATTTTACTTTCCATGGTGATTGTGGTTTTGGTGGGTTTTATTTCTCTTCTCGCTAATATTTTTATGCGGAGTGGAATGAGACGAGGCAATCGGGATAATAATAGTAAAGGTGGGGATATCTTTGCCATTATTGGAATTATTTTAGTCATTCTGTCACCTATTTTTGCTAAGCTAATTCAATTAGCCATTTCTCGTAAGCGAGAATTTTTGGCGGATGCGGATGGTATACTCCTCACTCGTTATCCGGAAGGATTAGCTTCTGCTTTGCGTAAAATTTCTGATGCTAATATTCCAATACATAATCCTAATCAGGCTACCGCTCACCTTTTTATCGCCAATCCATTTGGTGGAACAGCAAAGAAGTTTTCCAATTTATTTAGCACCCATCCGCCAGTTGAGGAGAGGGTAAAAGCCTTGCTGGGTGAAAGAAAAAATGAATAAAGAAAAACTAAAAAAGATTGAAGAAAAAGTCAGTACCAAATTGGAAGACAAGATTTTATCTTTGCGAATTTTTGATGAACCTCGTCCGCACTATGTTTCTAAAATTACTTTAATTGATAAATTTTTTGCTAAGACTGTTTTAAAATTATTTCCTCATTTTGTGCGACCAAATTTTTTAACTGTTTTTCGTTTTATTTCAGTTCCTTTTATTATTTTTCTTTTAATAAGTGAAAATTACGAACTTGGTCTTTGGCTTTTTGCCATTTCTGCTTTTTCAGATGCTTTGGATGGTGCTTTAGCTCGGACTAGACAGCAGATTACTGACTGGGGGATTGTTTTTGACCCTTTGGCGGATAAACTTTTAATTGGCAGTGTGTCTATAATTGTTATTTCTAAATTTATTAGTCCGGTTTTGGCTGGAGTGATTGTTTTCCTAGAAATTCTTTTGGTGGTTTTTTCTTACCTTCGTTTTAAGGGAAGATTAGTGCCAGCCAAGACCGCCGGAAAAATTAAAATGATTTTACAGTCAGTTGGCGTTGGTCTTCTTCTTTTGGCGGTGGTTATTAATTTACCAATTCTCGTCCTGATTGCCACTTACATTTTGTATCTTGCTCTCTTTTTTGCTCTCCTTAGTCTCCTTGTCTATCGGTCAATTTAGGTTGCTATTAAATTATATGTACGCTACAATAGCGTGTATATGAATAATCAAGATTTAACAAGAGCTGCCGCACTATTGTATGTCTGTGAAGGTACCAAGGAGCGTTTAGATAAAAGAAACGGGCGTTACATTTATTCTATTGAATTTACAAATTCAGATCCTAAGATAATAGAACTATTTTGTCGATTTCTTTTTAGGGTTATTAAAGTAAAAAAAGAAAAAATCAGAGGACAGTTGTTTACTTATCCTGATACTAGAGTGGAGAGGATTAAAAGTTATTGGAGTAAGATTTCTAAAATACCAATAGATCAATTTCAAAAAACCATTATTTTAAAGAAAAAGAATTATAGATTTAGGCCTAACCCATTGGGAACTTTTAAAGTTAGATACGGTAGTAAAACTGATTTTTTTAGACTTAAAGATATGATAGGTGATGTGTGGAAGGATTTTAAAATTAAAGGATAATATTTAACCTTGAAAAAATAGTTTTTTAGTGTAGACTTCTATAAAGATGGAGGGTTCGCATAGCGGTCTAGTGCGCCACCTTGGAAAGGTGGTAAGGGGGAAACCCCTTCAAGGGTTCAAATCCCTTACCCTCCGCCAAAAAATGAAATCGAAATCGGATTTTAGAGCCGAAATGGGGTCGCGCCGCAGGCGCGACACTAAGGCATTCCCCCCGTCGAACTCAGAATCATGGTGATTTGAGTAAGGTTGTGGTATAATTTGTTTATGGATAAAAGTAAAATATCAATTGTTATTTCAAGAAGCACTCTCTTTCTTTTGGTTTATTCGATTGTTTCATTTTTCATTTTTTATTATAATGATCCGAGCAGTATATTTGATACCCCAGACTTCTACAGATCTTTTGATTTGATACTTTCAAATTATATAATTTTCTTTTTATTTTTCCTAATAATCTTAGTTTTAGTAAATATTAGTCAATCTCTCAAGATACAGATATTTTCGTCACTGATTTTTTTTGTAATATCATTTATCCTTCTAACTCTTTTTTCTGGTAAATATTTCATTTGGGTAGCTGTTGCTCTTACCCCGTATTTTATATTTTTGTTACTGATTTTTATTATGTTTTATATACCTATTTTCTATTTGAGTAAATTGTTCTCTGATAATCAAAATGTATCCACAATAATTTCTCTCTTATCTTTGTCTATTCTCTGTTTTGTCGTTTACGCAAATTATAATGATTTATCTGTAAAACAAATGATTACTAGCAAAAATAATCAAATGTTTGACTCCATTGAAGAATGTAATGCCTATATTTTTTCAATCAGGAAGAATGA
>CAZJFZ010000048.1:0-3791 GCA_964545745.1 uncultured Candidatus Saccharibacteria bacterium | reverse complement strand
AAAGGTCGAAATTACAACTAATTAACTGTCAATTATGTTCCCTAGCTTGAACATGGTTTAGCCCTGTCTTTGTTTATGTCTGGCATTAGCAGTACACACAACCGTCACTCGGCCTTTTCGACGCACCACTTTACATTTGGGACATATTTTTTTGACTGATGCTTTAACTTTCATAATATTTTCTTTATTAAAATTAAAATCTTTTTGTTATTCGGCCCTTGCCACCATATTCATCCACCTCAAAGGAAACTTTATCACCAATTAAAACTCGAATCCGATGCATTCTCATTTTCCCGGACAAAAAACAAAGAACAGGAATTTCTTCATCAAGCAATTTCACCTTAAAAAGTGCATTGGGAAAAGCCTCAATCACCACTCCCTCTTTTACTTGTTTATCTTTATTATTTACCATTGAAAAACTACGCTTTCCACTATAGCAAAAATTATCCCCATTCGTCAAGTGTTTATAACAGATTTTCTTCTTGAATTCTTATTTTATTTATATTATCTGGAAAATATCTGGTCCAAATAGGTCGGAAAAAAACTTTAATACCCGAAACAGAATTTTTATATTTAACCATCAAGTTTTTAAAATCTGCTTCTGACTTACCAACCAAATCTTGTTTAAGTGCCTCGCTGTCATATTGCCACTTGATTATCCCCTCACCCGTTAATTTTATTTCTAATGTTTTATTTTTTCCTAAACTAGATAAATCTTCCGGTTTAAAAAGAACAATCAAGCTGTCTGTTGAAATAAACTCGGTCGGTAAACCATCAAAACCTTCTATCTTCTTGACCGCAAAATATTTGGAGAGTTTTAAACTATTGAAAACTACGGCACTTAAATTACCCTCTAAATTTATCTTCACACTATTTTTATCTACCACCATATCAGGCAAACGAGAATAATTAATAATATATCCGTCCTTAAAAATCAAATAATTCTCTGGTTTAACAGCGTATAATTCTTTTAATAATTGTTCTTTTAATTTTACCTTAATCAAATCTTCCGTGACTTTTCTCAAAGCATTGCTGACAATCCTATGTTTTCCAATAAGTCCACCAGTAATATCAGTCTTCAGACGAGCATAAAAACCTTGATAACGGGGATCCCCTTTAAAACCCGGTATTTTAAAGTCACCAGCCAGATCCGCTAATTTTAAATTATAGTCCTCTCCCGCCTGATCCGCATAAACAACCGCTTCAATACTACCCGGCAAAGTTTGACCGTTAACCTTTTTAAGACCGGGTACAATCACCGAACTATTGATACGGTAAACCTTACCGTTACTAGCTTCAAATCTGGTTTTATTTATAAGTCTTTGGGACACCGTACTATAGTTATTATAAATGACAATTTTACCACTGGCTTTTTGACTGACTTCTTTTTCTTCAGTGGCCTCAACAACTTGTCCTTCTGTTTGTTTAACATTCAAAACCTCAAAGGATAAATCTGTTTGAGCAGATGAATCTAGTTTGGTAATATAGGTCTCATTATTAAAAGAAATTTTTTCCGTTCGGGGCGTTATGATAACCGTGGCAGAAGAAAAAACAAGAGATAGGCCAAAAAATAAGGCCAAAAGACAGATCACGGCAATAATCCAAATGGCCAACTTGGGGTTTAAAGATTTTCTCTGCCAAGAATAAGCTTTGCGGAGTTCACGATCCCCCTTTTTCTTTTTTTCTGGAGACAGTGGTATCTGCCGAATAGACTTTTTTGAAATAACAATGTCGTTAATAATTTTTCTGGCCATAATTATATTTTATAAATATTATCCAAGAACATTAATGATAATTTGAACAGTAAGTCACCCTGAATCAGGGATGATTTAATATTTTTATTATCAACTAGTAAAATTTCAAAATCATGTTTTTGCATTTTATCTTTTAAAAAATGAGAGAAATCCAAATTCGCCACCAAAAATACAGTTTCTGGAACATATATTTTTTCTTTCAAACCATCAAAAACTTCAAATATCTTTTTGATCCAATTAGCAGACGCTTGATCCATCGCTACTGAAAGTTTTAAAGCTGCCAACTTATCATTAGCTTTCAAACAATGAGTCTTGATCATAGAATCAGCAATTTCTTCCGTAACAGACATCCTTTGGGAAAGTTCGCGAATAAAATGATTACGCCCAAAAGGTAAGGAAACACTGGTTGCTAAAATATTGTCTTTAACAATGGAAATATCCGTTATCTCCTCACTAATATCAATGGAGATAAAGTCCTCTTCTTGAGGAAAAATATTTCTAATAACGGATAATAGAGCTAAAGACAAAGAATGACACCAAACATTTTTGATATTAAAAACTTTAGCTATTGCCCGATCAGCTATTTGCAAAATTTCTTCCGGTACAACTGTTAAAAAAACAGAAATTTCCAAATCTTTGACCAACCTATCATAGACATCAGTCAAAGTATAACCATTAACTTTCATTTGAATTATCTTTCTTTCAATAATTTTTCCGGCCTTTAAAACATCAGTCTGCAAAGATTTTTCCTGCTCTCCAATTATTTTATTTAGATAATCTTCCGTCACTCTAAAAGCTTTGACCTCTTTTACCCGAATAGTTTTAGTTTGAGAAACACTCCACGGTGAAGAAAAGATATAGAAAACTCGGTTTAGATTAATCTTCTCTCCCTTTTTTAGACCAATTTTCTTTAATCCTTCTATCTGAATCCTCTTAGCTAAAGCAGTAAGTGAAGTCCCCATCAAATCCAAATGTTTACTCACAGAAATTTCCTGTTGAAAAGGAATGACTTCACAATCATAATGAACAATATTTACTCCAGTTTCTTCCGTAAATTTTATTATTCCGCCAGCCACACTACCACTACCAAGATTAAAAACTAAAGAATAGCTTTCTTTGTTGCTTCCTTTTAATTTTTTAACCAAAGAAAAGAACGACATAAACATATTATAAACTATATCCTTTATAGAAGCAAAGGAAAATTATTGGAGCACAGCTTTAATGCGACGGACACCGGCAGAAATAGCTTCCTCTTTGACAATTTTAAAGTGACCAAGTTCAGAAGTATTTTTGATATGTGGACCGCCACAAAACTCTACACTAAAATTTCCAATTTTATACACCTTTACCATATCACCATATTTAGATAAATCAAAAGATAAAGTGGTAACAATCTTTTTGGCTTCCTTTTTTGGTAATTCCATCATTTCAACGGGTAATTTTTCACTTATTTTTTCATTAACCAAGCCTTCCACCGCCTTTATCTGCTCCGCCGTCAGTTTTTCCGGCCAATTGAAATCAAAACGGATTCTCTCCGCTGTAATATTACTTCCCTTCTGAATAATTTCTCCGCCTAATACTTTCCTTAAAGAAGACAAAAGTAAATGTGTGGCTGTATGGTATTTTGTCTCCATTTCTCCCGTCCCTACCAACCCACCCTTAAACATTCCGACCGAAGCAGTTCTCGAAAGTTCTTGATGTTTTTTCAAATCATCATAGAATTTCTGCTCGTCAATATTTTTACCCTGTTCAGTAGCTAATTCTTTAGTTATCTCTATGGGAAAACCAAAAGTAGTAAACAGAACAAAAGGATCTTCCCCTTTTTTAAATTCTTTTAAACCAGCTTCAAGTGTTTTTTTAAATTTTTTTTCTTCCAACTTAATTTGCTCATTATTTGTTTTCAAAGATCCCTTGGAAAATCTGACAGCTCTTCTTATTAATCTTCTTAAAACATACCCCGCTCCAGTATTTCCTGGTAAAACTCCATCAGAAATAATAAATTCGGAAGCTTTGATATGATCAGCTATAATTCTTTCT
>CAZJFZ010000047.1:0-3906 GCA_964545745.1 uncultured Candidatus Saccharibacteria bacterium | reverse complement strand
ACAAAACCTCTTTCTTTACCCTTAGCTAAAAGTTTTAAAGTTTTTAACTCCTGTTCTTTCTTTTTATTTACCACTTTTCTAGACTTAACTGATAAAACTTTTTTGGCAGTTTTTTTCTTTTTGACTTTCTTTAAGGCCTTGACTTTTTTTGTATTTTTTTTCTTCATATTTTTATTTTAGTTTAGCTAGTTTTTTAATTATTTGGTCTTGTTCTTTAAGAGTCAGTTTCTCATTTAATTTTTTAGTCAAGTATTCCTTTTCTAATTCCCGTAAAAGTTCTTCTAAAATTATCTGTATCTTTTTCTGGTCATAATATTGCTCCGCTTCAAAGGTGGCTTTATTCAAAACTGCTTCTGATGCTTCCTCCCACTTTTTAAAATCTTCCGGCACCATTATTTCTTTCAGTCTATCTTTTATATTTTTAATGTCAATTATTTTACTCTGCCAATTAATTATACCAAAAATTCTTCTTTCAATGGAATCCTTCCGTTCAGGATAAAGCGTGGCTTTGTCTGAATTAAGGGTTTTTTGCACAATAACACCAGCCACTCCCGGTTCTATTTTTACTTTTTTTAAATCTTCCCATATAGCTTTTTCATCAATGCCACATTTTTCACTAATCTTTTTTACCCAATGTGACTTTTCAATACTACTTTCAATCAAAGCTAAAAAGGGTAATATTTTTTCTCTGACTTCTTTTAAGAAAATCAAGGAAACTCCTTTTTGCTGATTTAAGGAGTTTCCTTGATTTTCTTCGGCAAGAATTTTAGATAAATAAAAATCAATAATATGCATAGAATTTTTCAACGCTTCCTTAAACTTTTCTTTTCCATTGTCACTAAGTAAAACTTCCGCCGGATCTTTACCTTCTTTAAATTCTGCAATCTTCACTTCCATACCAAGAGATAAAGCTAATTGCCAAGCTTTAGTGGCGGCAGAAAAACCAGCCTTGTCCGCATCAAATGCCATAATTACTCTATTAGAAATTCGGCGAAGTAGAATCAGATGCTCTGGGGTAAGAGCCGTGCCAGAAGTGGCCACCACATTTTGAAAACCAGCTTGATGACACATTATTATATCCATCTGTCCTTCCACAATAACAGAATAATCAAATTTTTTGATCGCTAATTTAGCCAAATCAAAACCAAAAAGAATTCGAGATTTATTAAACACCGCCGTTTCTGGACTATTTAAATATTTTGCCACTTCTGTCACTTGCTCTGAGCTTGTCGGATGGGTCGAATTTTCCGGCAAGATTCGTCCAGAAAAACCTACCACGCGAGAAGCCGAATCCCGAATAGGAAACATTATTCGTCCACGAAAGCGATCATAAAAACTATCCTGACGAGTTTCATTTCTTTTAATTAAACCGGCTTGTTCTATTTCACTATCACTAAACTTTCGGGCTGTTAAATAATCATAGAGCGTCCGCCAGTCATCCGCCACAAAGCCAATCCGCCAGCCTTTAATTGTCTTTTCGGTCAATCCTCTTTTTTCTAAATATTTCTGTGCACTTGATGACTTAGGTAAATTTGATTCAAAAAACTGTGTCGCTGCTTCCAGTGCATTGAATATCGCCTCCTTATCATCTCTTTTTTCAAAACTACCTCGTTCTAAAGTCACCCCCGTTCGTTCCGCCAACATTTTGAGTGCTCCAAAAAAATCTAGACCTTCAAACGCCTGCACAAAGGTAAAAATATCACCCTTGGCTCCGCAACCGAAACAATAATAGGAATCCCGCTCGGCGGACACAAAAAAACTCGGCGTTTTTTCATTGTGAAACGGACACCGCGCTTTCAAGTTCTTCCCCGCCTTTTCCAATTTAATATAAGAACTCAAAAGATCCACAATGTTCAGCCGTTCTTTTATTTTTTCAACGGAAGTTGACATTAATAATTATTTGGTAAATTTAATTGATTTGAGTATTTCCTCAAAAATTAAATTATTTTCTCCTATCTTGTAATTTACAATAACATAGACCTGTTCCCTATTTTGGGAAATCACAACAGCATTCTGGCTTATAGGGGTTGAAATATTATCCTGACCTAGACCTATTAATTGTATGGCCAAAATTCCATCGATGAATAATTCTTTATCAATCACATAACCGCGGGCCTGCCAACCTTCTACAGTGGCTTCTATGGGGGACGATTTCCGATCAAATGGTATAAAAATATCAAAAATTGTATCCTCTCTTTTACCTACCACATCCTTCCAAAGTCTAATAATAGAAGCAAAATCAGCATCCCCTTCTGACAAAATTAAATCTGGCGGGTAAGAAAAACTAATTGGATATATTCCATTATATGCCTTCCAATTGGTAGTTAAAACTGCAATATTTGTTTCTGAATCTTCTATTACTCTTTTGTCTTGATAAACAAATATTCCAACAATCACAACTAAAATAGCAGTGATAACAATAATAAGCAGAATAAAAAGACCTTTTTTAGAATTTTTCATAATTATTTTTTCTTCTTTTTACTGGCTGATAAAATATTTTTCACTTCCCGATCAAAATCCGAAATATAATTCTTGTCCTGCTCCACTTTATATTTTTCATACTCTTTAAAAGCCAGAGCCTCGGCCACCTCACGATTTATATTACCAGCGTTCATTAAAATTTCATACTCACTAAATTTGAGAAAAGCATTCAATTTTAACACCCAGTCTTTCATAGTCATCGCTTTACCTCTAGCGGCCTGCATCTCGGCATAATCCAAATATATATTTCCAATCCGATTCAGATGTTCTAATTCTTTTTTATCCAAATAATTCTTGGCAATTATCGTATCACTTGGCATAATTTTACCCGCCGGAGATCGACGCCAGGAAGTCAAACCCATTTTATCTTTTTTACTACTCACTCTATCTGTAATAATTTCCGCGGCCGTCTTGCCGGTAATCGCAAAATGTAATTTATTTTGAACGGTAGCAAAAAATTCCTTACTCTCCCTCGCTTTTGCAGAATAATCAATCGCTGTAGCATATATATCTGTAATTTTTTGATAAATCATTCGCTCACTAGTACGAATATCTTTTATCTCTTCATAAAGCTCGTCAAAATATCTAGTACTAAAACGGGAACCATATTTCATCCTATTACTATCCAAAGCATAACCTTTATGAATATAATTTTTTAATATTCCTGTAGCCCACTGACGAAATTGAGTGCCTCGTTCGGAGTTTACCCGGTAACCAACAGCAATAATAGTTTCTAATGAATAAAACCTAGTCTTATATTTTTTACCATCTGAGGCAGTTATTAAGGAATCCTTAATAACTGAATCTTCATCAATCTCCTTCTTTTCAAACAGATTTTTCAAATGAATATTAATATTTGATACTGTTGTTTCAAACAACTCCGCTATCCTTTTTTGTGTCAGCCAAATATCCTCATCAGCATAAACTACTTCAATATTCACTAGACCATCTGGTGATTGATAAATAGTAATTTGATTATCTTGTATTTTTTTCATCTCTTTATATAACTACCCAAAAGATCCACAATATTCAGCCGTTCTTTTATTTTTTCTACCGAGGTGGACATTATTTTTTAATTAGATTAAGAAACAATCCTCCAATTATAGCATACCACCTCCCCTCGCGGACTCGGAACTCCTCCTAAGATAGGAGAAGATGCCGCCCTTTCAGATTTTCCCCGCTTGGCTCCCCGCCTAATTTAGGAGGGGTGGCGTTCTGACGCCGGGGTGGTATTACTCCTCCCCTCTTTCGGCATTGAGTTCTTTCATAAACTCTTCTACCATTTTGAATTTAGGACTATCAGGATGACCAGTACCAGCGGGTATCAATCTACCAATAATAACATTTTCTTTTAGACCAACTAATCTATCTACAGAACTACGAACGGCATTATTAATCAAAACGCGATTGGTGTGTTGAAAGGAA
>CAZJFZ010000046.1:0-3994 GCA_964545745.1 uncultured Candidatus Saccharibacteria bacterium | reverse complement strand
GATAATCAGCAATCACTCCATCTTTCATTGGTCGATAAGCAATAATACTGTCTGGAGTTTTACCAAGCATTTTTTTAGCTTCCACCCCCACCGCCAAAATTTTATTATCTTGTTCCGATACCGCCACCACTGATGGTTCAAACAGGACCACCCCCTTCCCCGGCAAAAAAACCAAGGTATTAGCCGTGCCCAAGTCAATTCCGATTTTTTTAGTAAAAAATGACATATACTTGACCTCAATATAGCATTTCTTATTTTTTTTACAATCTTATGTTATACTCGGTTTATGAATTTTCAAATTGAAGGTGGACATAAATTAACTGGCACCATAATAACCAAAAATTCCAAAAATGGAGCAATGGGTGTTATTTGTGCTTCTTTGCTCAATCAAGGAAAAACCATAATCAAAAATGTTCCTCACATTGAAGAAGTAAATAGGATGGTGGAAGTTTTGGAAAGTATTGGTGTTTCCATTCATTGGCAAAATAATGATCTAGAAATTATTTCAAACGAAATTAATTTAAAAAATATAAACAAAGAAGCCGCAGAAAAAACTAGAAGTATCATTATACTCATTGGCCCCCTAATTCATCATCTAAAAAAGTTTTCTTTGCCACAAAGCGGTGGTTGTAAACTCGGAGCACGAACGGTCAACCCCCACCTTTTTGCCCTAGAAAATTTTGGTGTCAAAATATCCGCCAAAGCAAAATCCTATGAAATAGTGGCTAAAGATTTAAGACCAGCAGAATTTGCTCTCTATGAAAGCGGTGATACTGTAACAGAAAATGCCTTACTGACCGCCGCTCTAATTCCAGGAAAAACGGTCATTAAATTTGCTTCAGCTAATTATATGGTTCAGGATGTTTGTTTCTTCCTGGAAAATTTAGGTGTAAAAATTGATGGCATTGGTACCAGTACCTTGACGGTTCATGGAATAAAAGAAATTAAAAAAGATGTTACCTATTTTCTTGGTGAAGACCCAATTGATTCAATGTTTTTTATTGCCTCGGCCATTATTACTAATTCCAGTTTAAACATAAAAAGATGCCCGATAGATTTTTTAGAAATTGAATTACTAAAATTGAAAAAAATGAATTTCAAATATAAACTTTCCCAAGTCTATAAAGGCTTAAATGGCAGAATAAATTTGATTGATATAAAAACTTATCCATCCAAACTAACCGCACTAGAAGATAAAATAGAATCTCATCCTTATCCCGGACTAAATATTGATAACTTACCTTTCTTTGCCATTATTGCCACCCAAGCCAGAGGACAAACTTTAATCCATGATTGGATTTATGAAAAACGCGCAATTCATTATAAAGAACTGGATAAATTAGGAGCGGATACTATCCTCGCTGATCCACATCGTTTTTATGTTAATGGTAAAACAGAATTAAAACCAGCCGAGGTCATTTGCCCACCAGCTCTCCGTCCCGCCGCCATTATCTTGATTGGTATGCTCGGAGCCAAGGGCACTTCTATTTTACGAAATGTTTACAGTATTAGTCGTGGTTATGAAGAAATCTCCGAACGGTTAAATTCTCTCGGGGCAAAGATAAAAATATTGCGGGATTGAAAAAAGGCTTAAACTGTGCCAATATATAAGCAAATGAAACTGCTTACGGTTATACCCATTGCCCGTGGAATTAATAAAGAAAATTTAACTTATTTTACGGCGTCTGAACCCACCATTGGATCAGTGGTCAAAGTCCCCTTACGAAAAAAGACCGTATCGGCTATTGTTATTTCCACGGAAGAAATTGCCGATGTTAAAGCGGAAATAAAAAATGCTTCATTTGAAACAAGAAAGGTAAATAAGATAAAATCTTCCCCCCTCCTTTCTCTTGAATTTATGGAAACTGTCGCTAAATCGGCTTTATATTTTGCCTCCACTTCCGGTAGTGTCTTGTATTCTGTTGTCCCTAAAATCATCATTGAAGGATCAGAAAAAATAAAAGTAAAAATAAAAAATCTCAAAACAGAAAATGAAAGAGTTCATGAAAAATTAGTTTTACAAAGTGATGACGAGGAAAGATATGCCACTTATAAAAGTCTAATCCGTGAGGAATTTGCTAAAGGTTATTCAGTCTTCTTTTGTTTACCTACCATCCAAGATATTAAAAAGGCCCACGAAAGATTGTCCAAAGGAATAGAACAATACACTTTTGTCCTACACAGTTTTTTGGGAAAAAAAGAACAGCTTGAAGTTTGGAATAAAGCGGCCAATGAAGAACATCCTTCTCTTATTATCGCCACTGGTACTTTTTTGGGTATTCCCCGAAACGACCTTGGTACTATTATTGTGGACAAGGAAAATACTCGAGCATATAAAAACCAAAATAGACCGTTTGTTGATATCAGAATTTTGGCAGAAATTTTTGCCGAAAAGATAAAAGCTAAAATAATTTTTGGTGATCTATTACTCCGAACGGAAACAATTTGGCGTCACAATGAAAGCGAATTATTTGAAATCGCTCCTTTGAAATTTCGCTCCCTGACCACCTCCACCCCTAAACTTATTGACATGAAAGAATCTTTGCCCGCCGAAGTTAGTTCTGGTGGAGAAAATAAATCTCCCAAGTTTCGGTTATTTAGTTCTGATCTTTTGGATTTGATTCAAAAAAACCAAGCTAATGACGAAAATCTTTTTATTTTTGTGGCTCGCCGTGGACTTTTTCCTTCCACCGTCTGTAGTGATTGTGGAAACTTGGTCAAATGTAATACTTGTGGTGCACCCACCGTCCTTCACAAAGCCACCAAGGAAAACTTCTTTCTTTGCCATCGCTGTGGCGAACGACGAAGTGCTAATGAAAAGTGTCAGAACTGTCAGAGTTGGCGTCTAGGAGCTTTTGGTATTGGTATTGAAGCCGTGGAAGAAGAGATACGACAAAAATTTCCACAACTAAAAATTTTTAAGATTGATTCAGACAGTGCCAGTACTCATAAAAAAGCTTTAGAAATTGTCGCCAAATTTTATACTTCACCCAGTAGTGTTTTGCTTGGAACAGAAATGGCTCTGCTCTATTTAAAAGATATGATTGCTAACACCGCGGTGGCCTCTATTGATTCCTTCTTTTCTATTCCCGACTTTAGAATCAATGAAAAAGTGATGAATATTTTGTTAAAAATCCGAGCCATCACTTCTCGTAATTTTTTGGTTCAAACTAGAGACATTGAACAAAAGATTTCTAAATACGCCACCATGGGAAATCTAGCGGACTTTTATCGTGACGAAATAAAAGAAAGAGAAAATTTATTTTATCCACCTTTCTCTTTACCTATAAAAATCACCCTGCAAGGAGATAAAAAAACCGTCCTCGCTGGTATGGAACAATTACAAAAAGATATGACCCCTTATGAAGTAGATGTTTTCCCCGCTTTTATTCCCGGTCTCCGAGGAAAGTTCAGTATGCACGGATTGATAAAAATAAAAAGATCGGACTGGGTTGATTCTGTTCTTTGGAAAAAATTACGCCAATTATCCCCTATTTATACAATAAATATTGACCCGGAAAGCTTTTTGTAATAGATTATAAACAAATGAAGCCAATAAATATCCTACAAAAAGAAGAACTGGTTTTAAGAAAAAATGCCGAAAGTGTACCTCTCAAGGAAATCACTTCTCCAAAGATAAAAAAAATTATTGCTGATATGAAAACAGCTTTGGAGTCACAAACTGACGGGGTGGCAATTGCTGCTCCGCAAATCGGCGTTCCGTTACGAATTTTTGTTGTCTCCAAGCGCGCCGAAATTATTATAAAAGAATTAAAAGATATTTCCGAAGCTGAAATGAAGAAAATGAAAGATCTAGTCTATATTAACCCGGAAATTAAAAAATTATCCCGAACAAAAGTTCAGTTAGACGAGGGTTGTCTTTCTGTTCGTTATTTATATGGTAAGGTCAAAAGAGCAGAAAAGGTCACCATTACGACTTATGACGAAAACGGAGAAAAATTTACTCGAGGCGCAAGTGGCTTACTGGCCCAAA
>CAZJFZ010000045.1:0-4412 GCA_964545745.1 uncultured Candidatus Saccharibacteria bacterium | reverse complement strand
AATACTTACTCGCCAATTCAATATCTCCCGCTTTAAGAGCTTTGATATACAAATCCAAAGTTTCTTCTGGCGTTTTACCACCATAAGTATCATTCTTTTGTAATTCCAAAATCTGATCCGCTCTTTTCTGCCCATCAGCCAACATTTTTTCCTGCTGTTTCGTTCTAAAATAATTTTGAATCTGATAACCATATAAGCCCAAAAAATATATAAATGCCAAAATCACCACTATCACTCCCCCAATCCACAAAATTATTTTTTTCATTTTGTTTGTATTTTTATAAAGCTAATAAACTATTTATAAAATGCCTCACTGATTGTCCGCACGGGATGAAATAATTTACTCCAAAAACTAAAACTTGGCACACTAGCCACTGACGCCGTTAAAGGAACAAGATTTTCTCCCTCCCCTTTCTCCGCCTTTTCTAAGGAGGAGTGGCCTTCCGAGGCCGAGGTGGTCGGGGCGGTTGAAGGAGCTGTTGCTAGCGTTGTAGATTGACGACTCGTCAATTTTTTATATTCCACCGCAAACTTTTTAAAATCTGCCACAGAAATAACTTTATTTGGATCAGAAACAGTAAAATTTACTCCAGTCTGTGCCACTGTTTTATCAGAAGAATCACTTAAAATAATTTGCTTTCCAGCTACTATAATTTTTAAATATTCTTCTGGAAAAGTCACCTTTTGTCCAGCAGAAATTATAGTATCCATTGGAAAAACATATTCTTGATTTTGTGTTTTAATTTTCCAACCATATAAATTCATCTCGTATTTTCCTTGATTAAATACCTCCACCGCCCCATCAAGTTTTGTCAAAATAGACAAACTAGGAGCCACCACTTTAACCACTGTTCGAGAGACGGATTTTAAATCACTACAACTCCCATTCAAGACCACATTATAATCCCCTACATATTTATAAATATGTTCCACCTTTTCTCCTACTTGAGAAAAACCATCACCAAAAGTCCAAGAATATTTACAATTTCTATTTTCCAAATCTTTAGAAACTTTGTGTTTAGCTTCAAATTTTATTGGTAAATCTAAATATGCTAATCTTGGCCGTCCCGCTGACACTTCAAAAGTTGTTGGCTCAATATAACCACTCAAATCTTCCTGAATGTAATGTGTAGAATAAATAACCCTTTCGCCACCATAATTTGTCACTGTAGTGGTAGTGGTAGCGGTCGTGGTGGCAGTAGAAGTAGCCAATGTTTCCTCTGTCGTCGTGGCAATTTCATCCGTTGTCGTGGCTGTATCTTCAGAATTACTCACAGACTCACTTTCCACCGTTATAAAGTCTTTCATTTTATCAAAAGTAGCTTGTTTAATACCACTAACATTCATAATATCTTCAATCTTGGCAAAAAGTCCATTAGTCTCTCGGTAAGTGATAATTTTTGCTGCTGTTGCCGGACCAACTTCTGGTATAGAATCCAATTCTGTAGCATTAGCAGTATTAATATTAACAACCGCAGCAAAAACAACACCACTTTTTATAAAACCAGACACAAAAAATATCGTCGTTAAGACGACCAAAAACAATAGAGGTTGCCTAAAAATTTTCATTTGCAACTTATTTTAGCAAAAACCCCTTAAATCACAAACCCACTTTCCACCATCCTGTGGATAACTTTTTCAGACCAAGGTTAAACCTTAGTTTTTACTAAGGTTTAACCTTGGTCTATCATCTAAATCTGAATATTTTAACCATTCCAAAATCTCTCCTTCAAAGCTACCCTCTTCTAAAAAATACTCAGGAAAAACTTTAGGGTTTATTATCCCCTTCTCAATACGATCTATACCTAAATAATCTAGATAACTAGATCTATAAAAATTAGACATAAAAGATAAGGTCTTCTTTAAATTTTTAATCCCTTTTTCCTTCCAGTCTAACTGAATTAACTTAACCGGATTTAAGTGTATATACGAGTATAAATATTTTAAATGATTATCTTGGCTAACATGTTCAGCTTTGAATGTAGCTTCAAATAATGAACCGGACCTCTCATTCTTCTTATTAAAATACATTGTATAACCAGTTTCTAGTTTGTGCAAAAATTTTACTAAACCACCTTCCTCTTTTTCCTTAACTAGCAAATGGAAATGATTTGGCATTAAACACCAAACTCCAATATCAACCAAAGTATCATCGCATAAATCTAGACAAGTTTCTAGACCTTTATATTTACTACCTAATTTCTTTTTTACATCTCTAATATAAAATACCTCTTTATTATTTGCATTAACAAGACCCAAAATAAAACGATCATAGTCCAAACTATCCAAAAAAACCTCCCTCTTATCAACACCTCTATTATAAATATGATAATACTCTCCTGGTGCAAAATTAAATGGTCTGTTCATAAACAATATAATAGCAAAATAAATATCTTCTGCCTAGACTAAGGTTAAACCTTAGTTTTGACTAAGGTTTAACCTTAGTCTAAATTCCCTATTCTAGAGCTTCAAAAGTATCGCCTTCTTTTGAGATATCTGTTTTTTGGGTGAAAATTCGAACATACAAAACCATACTAATAGAAAAAATAATTAAAATAATAATTGCCAAAAAATATTTATCCATACAGTTAAGAATAGCAAAAATGGCTCAAAAGTGATAGGATTTGTCTATAAAATTATGAGCTTAATACTACCCCTAACCATCTCTTACATAAAAGAAAAGTGGCTCCACGCCGGTTTTCAGAGATACTTTCAAAATATTAGCTGGATATTTTTTGCCAAAATAGCCAGTATGGGAATTTCCTTCTTGGCAACGGCTCTTATTGCTAGAAAACTAGGTCCTTTAAACTATGGACAGCTCAGTTATGCTTTAAGCTTTACTGGGCTCTTTGGTTTCCTTGCCACCTTAGGCATTGACCAAATATTGTACCGAGATTTGGTTAAATTTCCGGAAAAAAGAAATGAATACATGGGAACAGCGTTATCTCTTAGAATTGTGGCTTCAATCATTACCACCATTATCTGTACTCTTTCAGCTTTTCTTTTCTCTCCCAAAGATGTTTCTCAACTTCTGATTTTCATCGTCAGCCTGACTTTTATTTTTAGCTCTTTTCAATTATTAAACTACGAATTTCAAGCGGAGGTAAAATCCAAATATACTTCTATTCTTTCTTTAATTATTGTCCTGATTTTAAATATATTAAAAATTATTGCAATTCTTAGCGGAAACGGAGTCATCTATTTAGCTTTACTTATCCTACTTGAACCAATTCTTTACGCCACTGGTTTTATTTATTTTAGAATAAAAAAGTTTGGGACAATAAGAAATTGGTCATTTAGCAAAAATATTGCCAGCCAAATTTTAAAAGATTCTTCTCCACTCATTTTTGCTTCGGCTTTCTTTGCTATCTATGCCCGTATTGATCAAGTGATGATAAAAAATATACTGGATACACACTCCGTTGGCCTTTATAGTTCAGCCGTTACTATTTCAGAAGTGTGGTATTTCATTCCTAATATAATTGTCGGCGCTTTTTTCCCAGCCATTGTCAACGCAAAAAAAACATCAGAAAAATTATACTATCAGAGAATTAAAAAAATGTTTTTTGTTTTATTTTTTGTATCAATACTAACCGCCTTACCAACAGCCCTTTTATCAAAATATTTAATTACTATAATATTTGGAGCGGGCTTCCTTGGAGCCTTGACCGTTTTACAAATATATGTCTGGAGTAATATTGGTGCCGCCTTAAATATGCTCGCTCAACAAATATTAATTGTGGAAAATTACACAAAAATTATCTCTATAAATACTTTTGTTGGGATGGCGATGAATGTCATTTTAAATATTATTCTGATTCCTCGTTATGGTATGACCGGAGCTGCTTTGGCTAGTTTAATTTCCTATCTAGCCCCAACCATTTCTCTTTTGTTTTTTCCCCATACAAGAAAAATGATTTTAAATATTTTTAGAAATAATAAATAAAAAAATGTCCGAAATTTCTAAAAAAGATATTCTCGTATCAATTACCCTAGCCACTTACAATGGTGAAAAGTTTATTCGTGAACAATTAGATTCCCTACTTCAGCAAACCTATAATAATTTGGAAATTATAATAAGCGATGATGGCAGTACTGACAAAACTATCCCGATTATTGAGGAATATTTTAAAAAAGATCCTAGAATATCTTTTTCAAAAAATCCTACTCCTAATGGTTACAAGAAAAATTTTGAAAGAGCCATTCGTCTCTGCCGAGGAGAAATAATTTTTCTGTGTGACCAAGACGACATTTGGTATAAAGATAAAATTGTTGAACATCTAAAAGCTTATGAAAATAAAAAAAATAAATGGGTATCCAATGAAGTTCGGTTAATAGATGAAAAGAAAAAAAATCTAGGATTTATGACTGATTTCTTTAAGGATTATTACTCAAAAATGAGTTTATTTTAT
>CAZJFZ010000044.1:2101-4439 GCA_964545745.1 uncultured Candidatus Saccharibacteria bacterium | reverse complement strand
TATTCCTTTGATCATACTTATTAGTTTTATGATTACTCTAACTTCTCGTGGGCTAATTATTTATAAACAGGAAAGAATGGGTAAAAACAATAAACCATTTACCCTCTATAAATTTCGAACAATGAAAGTCAACCAGACTGGACCACTTTGGACAACTGAAAATGACAGTCGCATTACCTTCTTAGGTAAATTTTTAAGAAATACACATTTAGATGAAATACCTCAATTTTTTAATGTTCTTAAGGGTGATATATCCTTTGTTGGTCCAAGACCAGAACGAACCAAATTAGTGGAAATATACAATCAAATTCCTTACTATGAGACTCGCCACATAATAAAGCCGGGAATTATTGGCTGGGCCCAGTTGAACTATAAAGCTAGTACCTCTTTGGAAGAAGCCCAAAAAAAGTTTCAGTATGATTTATACTATTTAAAAAATAGATCTTTTGTCCTTGATTTATTTATAATTCTAAAAACAATTAGGATACTTTTTCTAAAAAATAAATAAATTACCTAATGATAAATTGACTTAATTTATATAACGGTTTCCTTACTATAAATAACGGACTTATTTTTAAACCATTCAATTTAAAGGCCCTATAAGCACCAATATTACCCCTAATCCAGTTGTATATACCCTTACTACTTGATCCGCCAGCTCGCATTTTGGTTAAAACCTTAGAAATATAACTTGAAGTTGCTTTGTTTTTTTCCAAAATTCTCAACACTGATTCATAGTCAGCCGAGGTCCAAAGATCAGTTCGAAACAATCCATATTTTTGATAAACTTCTCTTTTAGCAAAAAAGGCTGGATGCGGTGGATGCCAACCTTTTTGATATTCCCCTTCTTTGTATGGTGAGGATTTCCAATTTCTAATAATCTTATTTGTGTCATCTTTATCAACCACAAGGATATCCCCCCAAACACAATCCACTCCAGTTCTTTTGAATTCGTTTACTACAGTTTCAATCACATTACTAGAAACATAAAAATCATCGGAATTAAGAATCCCGACAATTTCCCCCGTTGCTAATTCCATTCCTTTGTTAAGATTACCAAATATACCACTATGTTTTGCTTCAACTATTTTTGTAACCTTATCTTTATATTTATAAACTACCTTCATTGTATCATCAGATGATTCGTCATCAATAATAATAAATTCAATATCAGGATAAGTTTGATCTAAAACACTTTTTATAGTATCTTCCACTGTCTTTCCTGTGTTATATGTGGTTGTAATAATAGAAACTTTCATTTTATATTCTTAGTGTTAACCTTCTCCAAACTTTAGACAAAGCCCAACCAAAGCCGTCTCTTCTAATAATCACAAAAAACCTTCTGATTAAATATGCTAGTTTTTTAAAACTCAACTGATTACTATTACTTAATTTTATGAATTTTCCCATGTCTTTCATTCCGTCTTCTGCTAGATAGCTTTGATAATCTGTTTTAATTTTTTCTTTCCACCTTGAAAAAAATATTTTAACATTTTTTTCATCATAGTTTGATCGCCCTTCTGTAATACTTTCATAATGATACACCACACTTTCTGGGCAATACAAGATATTCAGACCGAGATCGTGGACCTTCAAACATAGATCCAAATCTTCCAAACCATTCACATATATTTCATCAAAACCATTGATCTTTTTAAAAACATCGTTCCTAATCATCAAACACGCTCCCGTCATAGCCTGAAATAACCTCTTTTTGTTCACATAAGATGCGTCTTTTTGTTCTTTTTTGTAAATATGATGTGGCCATTTTTTCTCATCAAAAACTATACCCGCATGTTGAATTGTATTATCCGGATAAATCAATTTTGGACCAATTATGACTACTTTTTTATTACTATCTAATTCTTTAACCAAAACATCCAACCAACCATTAGTCACCACAGTATCATTATTTAAAAATAAAACATATTCTCCTTTGGCTATTTTTGCCCCTTGATTACAAGCTTTGGCAAAACCAAGATTTCTTTTATTGCTTATAACTGTAATTTTATCCCCCAAACTCACCAAATATTCCCCACTGCCATCCGTAGAACCGTTATCCACCACAATAATTTCAAATTCGTACTCAGAACCAACAGCAAAAAAACTCTCTAAACATTTTTGGGTGTACTCCCTCTTATTGTATATTGGTATTATTATACTAGTTCTCATATATATAACCTATTTATAACTATGATATTAGCATATTTTATCCTAGTTTTCTAAGTATTTTTATTTAAATATATCAATTAACATGCTATACTAAAGGAGTTATTCTTATAATAAATCAAGTGCTTTATTTTTTACTTATTTTCAATATTATATTGATGTCAATTGG
>CAZJFZ010000044.1:0-2068 GCA_964545745.1 uncultured Candidatus Saccharibacteria bacterium | reverse complement strand
TACCGAACTAAATATCATATACAAATACCTGCTTAATCCATGGTTCTATGGAGCAGTATCCTTTTTTGCGATATCATCCTTTGTTTGGGTTAAAATTCTATCAGAAATGAAGATTTCTATTGCTTATCCTATCTTGAGTATCTCATATATTTTGACCGCTATTGGTGCCTATTATATTTTTCAAGAAAGACTGACGGCTTTAAATATGGTAGGGATATTCTTTATAATGTTGGGTGTTTCACTTATATCCATTAAATAAATAGCCAAAATCAGTTTTACCACCATGAAAAAAGTTTCATTAGTAATCCCCGCTCATAATGAAGAAAGTTGTATAGAAAAGACAATAAGGGTTTTCCATAATGAACTTAAGAAAGAAAATATTCAGCATGAAATTTTGGTCATTAATGACAACAGCAAAGATAAAACAGAACAAATTTTACAAACACTTTCAAAAGAAATACTCGAACTCAAATATATAAACAATATTCCGCCAAACGGCTTTGGTTTTGCTGTACGCAAAGGACTAGAAAACTTTCAAGGTGATTATGTGGCCATTGTTATGGCTGACCTTTCTGACCGCCCAGTTGACTTAGTATCATATTATAAAAAAATAGAAGAAGGTTATGATTGTGTTTTTGGATCACGATTCATTAAGGGTGGAAAAACTTTTGATTATCCGACATTCAAATATTACCTAAACAGACTTACAAATAACCTAATTAAAGTTTTGTTTGGAATTCGTTATAATGACACCACCAATGCTTTCAAATTATATTCAAAAGAAACTATTTTAGGCTTAAAACCATTTTTAAGTCATCATTTTAATCTCACCGTCGAACTACCCCTTAAAACGATTGTCCGTGGTTATTCTTATGCAGTTATACCCAATCATTGGATAAACCGCAAGGAAGGTGAATCAAAACTAAAAATAAAAGAGATGGGTAGTCGCTATTTCTTTATTATCCTCTATTGTCTGCTTGAAAAATGGCTATCTAGAGGAGATTATAAGAAAAAATAAATATGAATCAAGAATTAAAAAAAGTTTATCAAAATAGATTTAAGGGAGAATTGGAAAATAAAAATAGAATATGGAAAATACTTTGTCAAAATTATTTTCAGAAATTTATTGATTCTGAAAATGATACCGTTTTAGATATTGCCGCTGGCTATGGGGAATTTTTAAATAATATTAAAGCCAAAAAAAAACTAGCAATTGAGTTAAATGAGGAAATAAAAGAATATGTCAAAAATGATGTTGAAATTATCATTTCCGACTGTAAAAATATTTCGTTACTTCAAAGTAACTCTATTGATAAAATTTTTATTAGTAATTTTTTAGAACATCTCAATAATACAGATGAAATTATCATTGTTCTGAAAGAATGTTATAGACTTCTTAAAATCGGCGGGAAAATAATGATATTGCAACCAAATATATATTATGTAAAAGAAAAATACTGGTTTTTTGTAGATCACAAAACACCTCTTACCCACGAAAGACTTACAGAAGCATTAGAAGTGGCGGGTTTCAAAATATCATTTCTTAAAAATAAATTTCTGCCTTATTCAACAAAATCTAATTTACCTCAAAAAAATATCTTCATTAAAATATATCTAAAATTACCTTTTCTTCAATGGCTTTTTGGTAAACAAACATTTGTAATTGGTATGAAATAATTTTTAAAAAAGTGAAAATATTTATACAAAACTATATTAATATACTTATTACATTTAAAGATAAATTTTGTCGTATATATATATTCGCCATATTTTTAATATCTATTATTATTCATCTTTATATTTCATCAATTGGTTGGAATAATTTTTTACTTGATCAGTACGGATTTCGCCAAACACAAACAGCTATAACAACATATTATGTGATAAAAGAAGGTTTTAAAATAAATTATATTACTCCCATTTTGGGTGCGCCATGGTCCATCCCATTTGAATTTCCTTTATTTCAATGGATTGTGGCTAGTGCCGTCATTATTTTCAAAACCCCGATAGATCAAACTGGTCGTTTCATCAGTCTATTATTTTTTTATCTATCACTTATCCCCCTTGG
>CAZJFZ010000043.1:0-4463 GCA_964545745.1 uncultured Candidatus Saccharibacteria bacterium | reverse complement strand
GTAACTATGCGGTAAATATGGCTCAAGGTGAATTTATCTTGCTTTTGGATAATGATTGTTTGATTACAGAAAAGGGGATTTTGACCAGTCTTTTGAACTGTTATAATTTAAATCAAGATTGTGGCCTGTTGGGTTTAGCTTTTTATAATTTAGGTGAAAATTTTTCTTTTGGTTACGGCGGGTTTTTTAGTCGTTGGTTATATTTGGCTAATAATAAAAAAATAAAGAATGATCTTTTAGCAAAATTTGACGGTCAATTTATCGGTTTTCCTCACGGTCTAGCTTTGTTTGTAAAAAAAACGGTTTGGCAGAAGCTTGATGGTTATGATGAAAATTTAATTTTTGGTGGAGATGATAATGACTTAGGTATAAAGTCTTGGCTTTTGGGATATAAAAATTATTTATATTCTCAAAGTTCTCAAATTCACTTGGGTGAGGCCGAAAGACGAGATAATAATAAATATGCTATTAAGTTTAAGGAAATATTTTATGCCCACTTGTATACAATTGTAAAAAATTTCACTTTTATAAATTTATGGCCTGCTTTGATTGGGCAGATTGTTTTTATGTTTTTTAAGTCAATCAAGCAGTCTATCTTTAGGTTTTATTTTGGCCCTTTTTTTGCTTTTGGACAAGGGCTGATTTTGTTTTTTAAAAAAATACCAATTGCCTGTCAAAAAAGAAAAGAGATACAGATAAAGAGAAAAGAAAAAAGAGATGTTTTTTTAAAAATTAAACCGCAGAAAATTAAGAAATGAAAGATTTTGTCAAAAAACAATATTATCTTCACCAAGAAACCATCAGTAATCTTTTTTGGCGAGGATTACAGGTCTTTGGAAAACAGGGTATTACTTTTTTAATCTTTGTTTTAAGTGCCAAGTTACTCACACCCTATGACTTCGGTCTTTATAATTATGTTTTTGCCGTTATTTTGCTTTTGATAATGTTTAGTGATTTTGGAATTTCTACCGCGGCTTCAAGGTATGTGGCCGAGTATCAACTGACAGACAAAAACAAGCTTCGCACTATTTTATTCAATGCGGGATTGATAATTTTTGTTTTGTCTTTTGTTTTGATAGTATTAATTTTATTATTTGGCCAAGAATATTTAAAAGAAAAATATTTTCTTATTTTATATTTTTTACCTTTAATTTTTCTCATTCCAGTAACTTCTCTGTATGATGGTATTTACCGTGGCTTAAAACTGTTCAAAATTTCCGCCCTCATTTCTATCATTATTGGTTTGTTTTCACTATTTTTTGTTTATTTTTTCATTAAAACTTATGGTTTGATTGGGGCTCTAATTTCTCAAGATGTATTTTATTTAGTTTTATTTCTAGGTCTTAGTTTAGGCTATCGAGACTTTAATTTTAAATTTGATTGGTTCCTACTTAAAAAACTTTGGCAGTATGGTCTAGTTATTGGAATTGGAGGTTTAGGGCTCATTTTTTATTCTAGAATAGATACTTTATTTTTAGGTCATTTTAATTATATTTCTGAAATTTCCTATTATGAGATAGTAAATAAAGTTTTAGCTCTGGTGATTTTGCCTTTTCTTATAGTTGCTCAAGTGATTGCTCCAAATATTACTAGACAATATGTGGGTTTGGATTATCTGGGAGTTTACAATAAATACAAGAAATATTTATTGCTATCTTTTATTTTTGGTGCAATAATTACTTTATTATTATATCTTTTAAAAGACTTTTTACTGATAACTTTTCTGACGGAATATGCAACGGCGGAAATGAAAGTTATTTTTAATTGGCTACTTATTGTGTTTTTTACTCAAATGTTAAATGGTGTGGTTCCTTTGGGTTTTGTTATTTCTACTGGTCATGCCAAGATAAGTGCTTATTTTTTGATCTTTTTTGGTTTAGCTCACATTGTTTTGAATTTAATTTTGATTAATCTTTTTGGCTATCTAGGTATAATTTATTCTATTGTGATAACCAAAGTAGTTGCTGATGTTTCTTTCTTGCTTTATTATGGTTATATTCTAAAATGCTTAACAAAATAAAATTTTTTGAGGTTTTATTTAAACCTTTTTATCAGGGGTTAAGATTTTGGCCTTTTACGGTGAAATTTATTCGTCACCCAATATATAAGCAAGCCCAGTTTTTTTATAGTAAGCATTTTTCTCATTATTATAACTTTGAAAAATTGATTTTAACTAAAGATAATTTTGAAATATATTGTCAGGGGAATCGGGGATCAGTGGAAATGGAATTACTTATGAGTAGGGATTATGAACCAGAAATTTCTAAACATATTCTAGATAACTTAAAAGATACAAAATATTTTTTGGATATTGGGGCCAATATTGGTTTTTATTCTTTATTGGTGGCGAAGAGAAGGCCGGAGATTAAGATTATATCTTTTGAACCAGTCAGGGAGACTTTTGACCGATTAATTAAAAATATAAAGAAAAATAATTTTACCAATATAACTGCCCATAATATTGGACTGGCCAATGAAAATACTAGACGAGATATTTTTCTTACCACCGAGCTTGGGCACAACTCTTTCCTTTCAAATAGCAACTTAGTGGAAAAAGTTTTAGTCAAAAAAACTGATGACTTTTTGGTGCTTAAAGATAAAAAGATTTTTATTAAAATTGACACGGAAGGTTATGAATTTGAGGTGATTAAAGGGATGGAAGAGTTATTAAAAAATAATGCTTGCCAAATTGTTTTTGAATTTACACCAAAATTTTACCGGAAATTTTATCAAGATGATCACGCTCCCGCTAAACTCTTATCTTTTTTAGAACAAAGAAATTTTCAAATAACCTTTTTAGATTTTTTTGGGGCAGAAAATAGGGGAGAACAATTTATGGTTTGGGCAAGAAATAAAAATTAAAAGGCTCAGTTTGTTTTGATAGATTTTTGAAACCAAGACTTGTGAACTGTTTATAAGTTTGAGCATTAATATCTGCTTTCCACGGTCTAATTATTAAAGCAATATTTGGATGGTCTTCTTGAGAAATCAAAAGTTGTAGATCTTCCAAAGATAAATAAGGAATATTAAGGATAAAATGTTTTCCTTTTTCTCCTTTAAACTCAAATCCCAAAAGAGTTTTTTTGCCAAAGTTTTTTTCATTTTCTGTATAGACATATTTTTGCTTATCAAAAATCAAATAATCTATTTTGGGTAAATAATCATCAAATTGAACACCCATATAATTAGTGGCGATAATGGTTTCTTTTGTTAACATTGGTTTTATCACCTCAACCGCTTTCCCAAAATCAATGGTTTTGGCCCAAGGTAGGTTAGCTTGGGAAGAATAAAAGGAATTAGAAATAATCAAGATAAATAAAAGAATAAAAAAGGAAAACCTCCAAAACTTATTTGGAAGAGATTTTGAAATATAAATGATTCCTTCCGAAATAATCAAACAAAAAATAGGTAAAATAATCATAAAATATCTAAAACTGTTGGGTATTTCTTGTAAACTGATTGGAATCAAAAAAAGGATTAAAAATATTAAGGGGTAAGTTGTTAGTTTATTTCTAAAAATTGTAAATAAACCACCTAAACCACCCAAAATTATGATTATGAGATCACTGGTATTATTTATCAAATATGATATTGGATACAAAAAACTTTCTTTGTAATTGGCCCAGTTTGGGAGGGAAGATCCTAAAAGTTTCTGATAATAAAAGGTTATAGCCTCAAGAGGGTTTCCTTTATAAGCCAAAATAGCTAAAACAAATAATATAAAACCAGCCAGAGTCATTATAGGTAAATTTCTTCGGAAATCTTTATTTAAACAGGTCTCTAGTAATAAGATTAAGAAAATAATGGCTAAAAATAAAAGGTTTAATAGATGATTGTCAAGAAACAAGAGAGAAAAGATCAAAAGTAAAAATATTTTTAAGATTGGTTTAATTTTGGATAAAAGAAGCCAAAGGACAGTATAACCTAAAAGTAAACTAAAAATATAACCCCGAATTTCATTGTTCATATAAATCAAAAAAGGAGAAGTAGAAAAAATAAATAAACTTAAGAGGGCTAGACGGTTGTTATTAAAAAGCTTTTTTATTATTTGGTAGAAGACAAAACAGAAGAGGGCAAAGAAGATAAGATTTAAAATTCGACCGGAATGGAAAAAAGGAATAACTTGCTGAATAAGGCTTAGAAGAAAGAAGTAAAGGTAGCCATAAGTTATGGGATTACCAGAAGGTAAATAGGGAAAGTGGCCAGAAGAATAAACGGTGGCTGTTTTTATAGATATCCATTCGTCAATCCACAAACCTCTTATTTCTGGCCATTGATATGCCGTCAAGATAATATCTACTAAAATAATAGCAATTAAGGTTAAAATAGGCCAAAAACTTTTTTTAGGACTTTCCTCAATTATTTCTTGTGCGATTTCTTCTTTATTAGCATAAAGGATAACAAAACTTGATAACACCAAAATAACAATTAGTATCAGTTTTGTGTTTTTAAATACAACGGTG
>CAZJFZ010000042.1:383-4736 GCA_964545745.1 uncultured Candidatus Saccharibacteria bacterium | reverse complement strand
ACCAGATGATATTTCCACTAGAAAAAATATCACAATTAATGAAGATTTACTTTATACTCATTATGATGGATCTGATGTCATTGGTCTGATTGCTCAAAATAATATAAATGTCGGACTTCAAAGCGAAGATGATTTACGAATTGATGCCGCTTTAATTGCACAAAAAGGACGAGTGGGGAGATTTTTCTATAGTCACGACTGCTCCGCTACCTATTACAAAAGACAAACTCTCACTTTGTATGGAATGATTGCCACTTATTTGCGTTATGGTTTTGCTTTTACCGATGGCACTGGTTATCAGATTCGTAATTTAAATTATGATGCCAATCTCCTTTACGCCCCGCCCCCAAGTTTCCCTCTCACCTCTGATCAATATGTTACCCTCTCATGGGAAGAGATTAAATAAAATAACTCAGCAATAATAAGAAAGCGGTCGCTTTCTTATTATTGCTGAGTTAGCCTATATTAAATATTATCCATCACGGAATAAATTGGAGCAATCATTGAGAGGGCAAAGAAACCTACCGCAACACCAATTATAACCATCAAAACTGGTTCAATAATAGTGGATAAATCTTTTGTTCTTTCTTCCACATCCGTCTCATAAAAAATTGCCACTTCCAAAAGCATCGCCGCCATATTTCCTGTTTCCTCCCCCACACTCATCATTTCTCCCACAAAAGTTGGGTACAAATCTGGATTTTTTAGAAAAACACTAGAAATATTTTCTCCTTTCTCTACAATCTTCAGAGCTTCGTCCAAAACTTGCCGATAATAATAATTATTAATAATCCCCTTAGTAATATCCAAAGATTGAGCCACCGGAACTCCCGCCATTAAAAGAGAAGAGAGAGTTCTGGCTAAACGAGCGGCATTAGCTTCTTTAATTAAATTCTCAATCAAGGGCATTTTCATAATCAAGAAGTCACGAGTTCTTTTTCCCCCAGCCGTTTTTAATAAAAGATACAGCCCAATCACCATCAGCAAAATAAGTGGCACAGCTAAAAACCAATAACCCGTCAAAAAATCACTAATAAAAATAATGGTTTTAGTGGTTAATGGTAATTCCGTATTTAATTCTTTAAAAGTGGCCGTTATGCCCGGTACCACAAAGATAAACATCAGAACACCGACGACAATCATCACAAAAATAATCACCGCCGGATAAATCATTGCCCCTTTAACTTTCTTCTGTAGGCGATAAGTTTTATCCATCTGTAAAGCAACATTAGCTAAAGAATCTGACAGACCACCACTTTCCTCTCCCGCTTTAGCCATAAAAACAAAAAGATTAGAAAAAATATTGGGATAATTTTTCAAAGCTTCACTTAGAGTTTTACCTTTTTTTATTTCCAAATTAATTCCCTCCACCACGGTTTTGAAACGAAGATTTTTTGTTTGTTTTTCAATAACAGATAGAGCCCGGCTCAAAGACAAGCCGGCTTTGGTCATAGCGCTCAAGTTTTTAGCAAAAGTTATTTTTTGTGCCATTGACACCCCACCCAAAAAACTAAAAAGATTCAGAAACCATTTCTGAAATTTTAGCTGACTAAGTTCTTCCGCCGAAACCAAGATATTACCTTCGGCTTTAAGCTCATTATACAAATCAAATTTGCTTGGAGATTCCAAAATCCCCTCATATCGCTCTCCATTATTTTTTATGGCTTTGAATTTAAATTTCATTATTCGGAAATTACCCTTAACACTTCTTCAATAGTGGTCACCCCCTGTACCGCTTTAAAAATACCGTCTTCAATCATACTTAGCATTCCTTCCTTTTTGGCTTGCTCATTTATAACACCATCTGACTTACCCTGAACCACTAATTCTTTAATGGTCGGGGTCATTTTAAGCACTTCACAAATACAAACTCGCCCACTATAACCGTCCTTAGTTTCCGCTGATTCTTTGGGTTTATAAAATGGTATAGTTTCTATTGTTTCTTTTTCACCAATAACTTTTTCTTTTTTCAAAAATCCTAAAATCCTCTCCAAATCAACAATTTTAGTCAAAGAAGCAATTTCCGATTTGGACAAAAAATATTTTTCTTTTTCTCCACTCAAACGACGAATCAGTCTTTGGGCAATAATCACTTTGGCGGTGGAAACAATTAAAAATGGCTCAATTTTCATATCAATCAATCGAGGCATCGCTCCCGCGGCGGAATTAGTATGTAAAGTGGAAAGCACCAAATGACCAGTTAAAGCCGCATTAATGGCCAAAGAGGCTGTTTCATTATCCCGAATTTCACCCACCATTATTATATCTGGATCCTGACGAACCAAAGAGCGAAGACCGTTAGCAAACGAAAAACCAATTTCTGGCTTGACTTGTGTTTGATTTATTCTATCCATCTGATATTCCACTGGGTCTTCAATGGTAGAAATATTAACATCGGATGTATTTAAAATATCAAGTAGAGTATAGAGAGTGGTAGTTTTACCAGAACCAGTTGGGCCAGTAGTTAAAATTAATCCGGTGGTTTGTTTGATAGCCTCATGTAAAACCTCTAAAGCTTCGCCATGAAAACCCATTGACTCTAAAGTAAAACCGGAAACATTTTCCCGCAACAATCTCATCACTGCTTTCTCACCAAAATAAGTAGGCAAGATAGACACACGAAAAGAAACTCCCTCTTCATTTACCTCCACCTTAAACCGCCCATCTTGCGGTAATCTTTTTTCATCTAATTTTAAATTGGCTAATACTTTTATTCTAGCAATAATACTTTGTGCAATACCTTTTGGTAAAACCATAGCATCGTGGAGTAATCCATCAATCCGATAACGAATTAAAAGTTCATTTTCCAAAACTTCGATATGAATATCCGAAGCATTTTGCAAGATCGCATGTTTGAGTAAGGTATCCAAAATTCTCACCACCGGCAAATCTTCCGCTAATTTTTTTAAATCTTCATTTAGATTATTTCCACCCCGACCTTCAATCAGATTTTTAAGAGCATTAGCATCTTTCTGAATAATGTCACCAAATTCTGCATGTAAACTTTTTTGATATTGTAATAGAGCGCTCTTGAGCGAATCACTATCAGTCAAACGAGGCAGAATTTTTAAGCCAACTTTCTTTTTTATAAACTCAATAGAAGACAAGTCTTTGGTATTAAGCATTGCTACTTCCAATGAATCCCCAATTCGTCTGAAAGCAATAGCATTGTTTTTTCTCGCCACCGGTTCGGGGATAAGAGCAAGCACCGCCGGATCAATTTTTTGATCTTTCAAACTAACAAAAGGAATACCTAAAACATAAGCCTCTGCTCGGCGAAAATCATTTTCACTAATTTTACCAGAATTCACAAGTATGTGTCCGGCGGTTAATTTATTTTTGCTTTTTAAAGATTCCGCCAAAGCCTCATCATAATCCATTTCCGTAATCAAACCAGAATCTAGCAAAAATTCTTTAAGCTGATTTTCTTGAATGATCATTTGCCATAATTATACCGCAAATGTTTCTGATTGACTATATCTCAATCACTCCCGCTCCACTTTGTACTATAGTTACATCTTTCGAAGGTGTAGGACTACAAGACTGATTAGGACCTTGACCTCCAGTAGGAATCAAGATTTGGACCTCTACCGTCTTTAAACCAAGAGTGGTAAAAATATTATCCCAATCTTTTGTTGCAGAAATAAATTCAGGATCTGAATTATTATAATCTTTTACTCTCCAAGCATAAGTACAGTCTGGACAAGGCGGAGTTATAGTTGCTGTCCATAAAGTATTTGTATTTACATTTAATTTACCATCTGTCGCTGGTGAAATAATATCACAAGTATAAGTAGTAGACTGAGTAGGAGAACCTGGTGGAGATATAATAGGCTCTGTGGTAGGAGGGGAAAGAGGAGTAACAATATCTGAAGTTATCGTAATTTCTGGGCAATCTATACTTACCGTAGCATTAGAAGCATCTTTGACCTTCAAAAAAGCATATTCTTTTTGAGGAATATTATAAACTCTATCATTAGAAACAATATCACTATTAACAATATCCCATGAACCTTTTGGATTGGAAGAATTATAAAAATCCCAAGAATATTTATATCCGTAGTTAGCACCACCAAAAGCTTTTGCTATCCAAGTAACTTTTGCTGGAGCAATTAAATTATCAGGAAAAATAAAGCCAGTATTCGTCTTTTCATAGACCTCGCAAGAAAGGCTTAAAGGAAGTGCCACCCAGCAAGCAGCATCAGTTCCTCCTGTTCCACCTTTACAATTCCATTGTGAATAACCGGGAGTATCAGAAAATCTGCAAATTCCTGGGGAATTTCATGTGCTGCAATGCCAATCGCTGCCGATATTCCGGCAACCGGGGAAATTGCAGCAGTCGCTGCAATTGCT
>CAZJFZ010000042.1:0-373 GCA_964545745.1 uncultured Candidatus Saccharibacteria bacterium | reverse complement strand
ACTGTAATATTCCAAGTAGGAGAATAACCGGGTAAAGTTATTGGTCGTGAATATGGTTTTGTTGTTGATGAAACAGTCTTATAATCAGCACAACCATTTATTGACGCCGGATATTGCCGTGGCATATTTCTATAAGGGTAGATCGCCTGAGCACCAAGAGATTCAACTTTTTTCAAAAAAACATTGGTCGATCCATAGCTCTTGGTTAAAATTGTTGTGCCAGGGCCAACAGCTGTGCAAGACTTCTCACTACAAGTCACAACTGCTGTATTAGATGAAGTAAGAGATACAGAGGTTGGACCTTGTTCAAAATCTATAAATCCACTATAATTATCGGTATCAAAAGTTAACCCCTCTCCACAATAAGGAGAAT
>CAZJFZ010000041.1:0-4764 GCA_964545745.1 uncultured Candidatus Saccharibacteria bacterium | reverse complement strand
ATATGGGACGACGTTGGAACGGCTTTATACCAAACTAAAACCTATTAGATTATAGACTGTTAAATATACTGCTTTTTTCTTTTATTAACTTAAGTTCAGTTACATACGCAATAGCTAAAGGGATTCTAAGTGATCCAGGAACAGCTTGATTCTTTGTTTTTTCATGAAAAAGGATGTTATCACTGCCCATGTTCATATTGCCATTTACTATCCCAATCACCTTATTGCTATTTTTAAAAAATAATGGAGCTCCACTATTTCCACCAAGATTGATACTATTTAGTTGAGCGTGTCGATATTTACCGCCAGCGACCTCTGTCTCTGGAAAAGACGATACGATACCTGTGTTTATTGCAAAAGGTGTATTGAGACCTGTGTAGGAGTGATTTAGTGGAAATCCAGCAAAAAACACTGCATCGTTATATTTTAAATTTTGATTAAAATTAAGTTCACAAAATTCTATCTTTTCCAAAAATTTGACCTCTTTTATTTTTAATAGAGCTATATCATATTGTTCATTAAATTCACTTAGCTCGAGCTCGATCTTAGAACCATCAAATAACTCTACATTTATGGATTTAATTTTTGAATTTACCCATTCTTGTAGTCTAGTATGCTCATCGGCTCCTGTAATCGAAATAAAATCATCATTTTGTCTTAATATTTTCAGGTCACCCCCAGAAATAACATGAAAGCATGTTAGTAAATTCCCTTTAATGTTTATAAAAAAGCCTGTACCAGTTGAGATATTTCCATTTTTAAATTCCACGATCATTCTTAAGATACGTTTTCTTTTATAATCAATATCATCAGTTATCTGAATAAGATCTGATATGAAAAATGTTTTATATATGTTTTTAATTTTTTCTATGATTTTATTCATAATTGATAAATGTGGATAACTTTGACCTTGATTTTCTATTTTCTTTCTATTATACTCTAGATATATTAAATAAGTCAAGTTTATGATCACTAAAAAACAAAAAGAGGTCTTTGATTTTGTAAAAACTTACCTAAAAAAGGGATACGCCCCTTCTCTTAAGGAGATCCAGAAAAAATTCAAACTTGCCTCTGTTTCAACGGCACACTTTTACATTACCAAGTTAAAAAAAGCAGGATATTTAGAGAGGTCAGAAAACACTGCACGTGGAATTAGTGTGCCTAAAAAAGAGTTGTTAGTGAAAATTCCACTTTTGGGAGTAATTGCTGCGGGTGAACCGATAGAAGCAATCCGTCAGAATGAATTTATAGCAATTGCCAAGACAAAACTACCCAATAATGGAGATTTTTATGCTTTACGGGTAAGTGGAAATAGTATGATTGATGAAAATATAAAAGATGGCGACATTATCTTGGTAAAACAACAGGAGGTTGCCGAAAACGGACAAAGAGTCGTTGCTTTGATAGATAATTATGAGGCAACGCTTAAAAAATTTTATAAAGAGCATGATCAAATTCGACTTCAACCAGCAAACAGTGCTTATGAGCCAATTATTATAAAAAAGGATAGAGAGGTACAGATTCAAGGTATTGTTATTGATGTTATTCAAAATGAACCTAGTGAGATAGAAGACATAAC
The DNA here is from genome assembly GCA_964545745.1 of uncultured Candidatus Saccharibacteria bacterium. Taxonomy (GTDB): domain Bacteria; phylum Patescibacteriota; class Minisyncoccia; order Phycocordibacterales; family GWA1-40-21; genus CAIJXO01. The sequence continues at coordinate 3,185 of CAZJFZ010000041.1, read as the reverse complement.
AACGACCTTACTAAAAAGAAATAAAATACTCCCGTTAAACAAAATAATCTTAGGTGACGCTATAGCCCAACTTAAAAAACTTCCAGACGAAAGTTGTGATGTTATAATAATTGATCCACCATACAATATAGGAAAAGATTTTGGTAATAATATTGATAAACGAGAATTAAAAGAGTATGTTTCGTGGTGCAAGGAATGGATAAATGAATCTATTCGTATAATGAAACCGAGTGGAACGATGTTTATTTATGGTTTCAGTGAAATTTTGGCTTATCTTTCAGTTGAGATTCCAATACAAAAAAGATGGTTAATTTGGCACTATACAAATAAAAATGTTGCTTCTTCTAACTTTTGGCAAAGAAGCCATGAGTCTATTATTTGTGCTTGGAAAGATAAACCTGTTTTTAATAGGGACGAAATCAGAGAACCATATACTGAAGGTTTCTTAAATGGAGCGGCTGGGAAGGTTAGAAAAGGGACAGTTGGTAGATATAGTAATAGTGGTAAGGAAACAATTTATCATGCACATGAGGGTGGGGCTTTACCACGTGATGTTATCAAAATTCCCGCTCTAGCTGGTGGTGCTGGAATGAATGAACGTTGGTTTTTGTGCAAAACATGTAATAAGATTTGTGAACCAAGACAACTTAAGGAACATGAAAAACATGAAATAATAAAACATCCAACGCAAAAGCCATTCGAACTTTCAAAAAAATTAATAAAATCTGCAATGCCAAAGAGTGATGGTGTTGTATTAGTACCCTTTGTTGGTACTGGTTCAGAATGTGCCGCAGCAAAAGAACTAGACCAGTCGTATATTGGGTTTGAAATTAATCCAGATTACGTAAGATTGGCAGAAAAAATGATAGATGATAAGAGACCAGTTGCCAAGTTATTTTAGAGCTTCATCTATCTTTCTCTTTTCCTGTTCAAAGGGATAGGGTGTAAAAACAACAAAACCATTTGGAAACCTTTTTAATTCTTTATTCTCTTGGAATCTTTTATACGGAAGTTTAAACTCCCCATCCTTTTTCTTTGGATTCTCAAAATAATCGCTACTAGGCGCTTCATATTTAATGTCTATAAATTCTCCTACTAGCTGATTTTTTGACTTTGGTTTTTCCTGTCTCACTTCTCTACCAAGAGATTTCTTCTTAACCTGATAGTTTAAAGTTTTTCCACGATAATTTACCTGAAAATCAGCTCCTTTGTGGTCAAGATCACCAGACATCGAAATTGTGTTTTCACCAAAAACAGCCTCCGCAACATAGCCAGCATGTATTTGAGTAATAATACTCGCCCATGTTCTATAAATTCTTGCTGGCAGTCCTTTAGCAAAGCACGTTTTACACATACCAGTTTTTTCTTGGAATTTATCTATATTTGTCGCGTATTCTTTTAAGTATTCAGTGTAAAAATCATCAAAACTTAAAAACTTCTTTTTGCTCCAATAGACTTTGTATAGCATATTAATAGCTTGAATTTCCTTTGGTAAATCCATCTCTACTATTTTTATAGGTCTATATTTATCTCGATAGCCTTTTAAATCTACAGATCTAAGAAATTGATCAAATTTTGTTATTAACATATTTTTATTTTTATAGAAGATTTGTAATATCTATTTTTAGAGCCTTGGCAATTTTTTCAATGTTAGCAAGGGTGATATTTTTTTCGGCTCTTTCAATCATTCCTATGTAAGTTCTATGAACGCCAGCCTTTAAAGCTAATTCTTCTTGAGAAAGACTCTTTTTAAGTCTCTCCTCTCTTACTCTGTTACCGAATTTTGATAATATCTCCTTTTTCATATTGATAACCATAGTATACAGCTACTGATTTAATGGTTCTACATACTATAGTTAGCACAGATATTACACAAGTTAATTACATATTTAAGATTTAATTTAAAACCTTGTATTATATGCAAAAAATTGATATTATTTGGTTTACACCGTCTTACTTGTTCCAGAGGGTGTTCAAATATCAACAGAAAAGGGGTTAAGTATCATTTGGGACGGCCTAAAGATAAAGCGGAAGAAATCAGAGCCATAAAAATTAAGCTGATTTCGATCAGGGGAGGAAAATGTGAGCAATGTGGCTACGGTAAGTCAGAAGTATTGCAGGTTCATCACAAGGACAGAAATAGCAGAAACAATGATTTAAACAATTTGGAAATCATTTGCCCAAACTGTCATTTTGAGGATCATTATTTGGAAAAAGTTAATTGAAAACAGGGAGGAGTCGGATAGTGGTTTATTCCAGCGCACTTGAAATGCGCCGTGCCGCAAGGCACCGTGAGTTCGAATCTCACCTCCTCCGCAGGAAAAATTAAGTATCGGTAGACTCATGGGCCTATATAGCATATAGGCCTTTTGAGTCTCTAATTTATATAAAAATAAGTACCCCAATGAGATTCGAACTAAATACCAACTATAACAATAATTATGTACATAAAGTTATTGTCCAACAGTGTCCCTCCTTTCAAATTCTTTTTCTAGTTTTTTAAAATTAGTTTCCTTTCTTATAAACTCATGAATTAATTTTTCTTCTTTACTACTAAGAATGTTTTTTGATTTATAATTTACCACCTGAAGTTCAGGAAAAGAAAATCTCGCATCAATTCCTCTTCCCTTATGAATAATGTGTAAATGTTTTCCATGATCATGACTATGTACTTTAAATAAAAAACCGTCAATTCTAAAAATTGTCGCTCCTGCAAGTGGTCCTCTCCAGTTAAGTGCGTCCTTATATTTTTTTTCCAACTCTGCTTTTAATTTAATTTCTTTTACATAAGGAGATTCAGTATGTTCGACTTCTGTTTTTTCAAGCAATTCAAACATTCCCCATAGAATGTCTGGGTCGTTTATATGAGCATTTTCATCATCTTCTTTTTCATTATTATGTTGAAAACTATTATGAATCTCTGCCCATTCTTTATAGTAATTTTTTATATCTTTTTCGTACCGTTCAACAATTTTACTAACTTTTCTATGTTGTTTTATAAGATTAAGATTAACTCCTTCTTTAGGAACAAACTGGGTTACAATAAGAGGAATAAATAAATATTGTTCACTTTCCTTTTGCCCTTTTAATTTGAGTACTATTCTGCCTTGAGATTTTTCTAAAAACCCAATATTAGAAGGATGAAGTTGTATAACTTCTTTAAAATAAATTTTTCCCTTATTAGA
>CAZJFZ010000040.1:0-5072 GCA_964545745.1 uncultured Candidatus Saccharibacteria bacterium | reverse complement strand
GTTTATTTTATCAAACTGGCGGACGATGTATTTTAGGCTGTGCCACCTCATACCGATCAGAATATCTCAAAAAAGTTCCCCCCAAAATACAAAATCCCTATATTTTAATTTCTCATAACAGTGACGAAAATATTGATAAGCGATTTGAAAAATATATTGATAACAAAATCATTCACTGGTTTGCTCAAAATTTATTAATTAAACACCCAAAATGTACGCCAATTCCTATTGGTCTTCAGTTAAGATTTTATGACAAAAAAGATACTACTATTAATTTAATAAAAAAACACCAGAAAAATACCAATCGTTCTTGTAAAATATTTTATGCCTTTACCCCGGAGACAAATAAAAAACGGGCGGTAGCTTTAGATAAGCTAAAGTCTAACCCATTAGCCATCGGAACAGAAAAATTACTAGAACGAGAAAAATATTATGAATCACTTTCCCAATACTTTTTTACCGCCTCACCAGAAGGTGGTGGAATAGATTGTCATCGAACATGGGAATCTATATACTTAAATACTATTCCGATAGTAGAAAGAAACACGACTACTGAACACTGGGAGGAAATTGGTCTACCGGTTTTGTTAATTGACTCTTGGTCTGAAATTGATTTAATAAATGAAAAAACTTTAAATCAAAGATATCAAGAACTTAAACACAAATTTAATTCCCCCGCTAGATATATGGATTACTGGATAAAAGAAATTATAAAATACAAAAATGAATAATAATTCAAAAGCTTTGATCACTTCCGTCTCCAATAAATTTTTCCCTTCCCTATTAAACTTAATTGGGTCTATTAAACAAAATTATCCGAATCATCCTCATATATTCATATATGATCTTGGTTTAAATTTTCTTTTTAAAAAACAAATTAAAAAAATAAAAAATGTTTCAATAATTGAAATACCACACTTTGTCTCTTTTTGGCGCAGTTGTTATACTTGGAAAACTTATATTATAAATACTCCTTTAGCCGACTTAAATTTTTATCTTGATGCCGGCTGTCAGATATTAAAACCCTTAGATGAAGTTTTTGAAAAAATAGAAAAAAATGACTATCTACTAGTCAGTCAGGGTTCAGTAGTTACAATTCAAAATATCACACCCAAAGACTATTTAAAACTTTTTGATATTAAGAAAGAAAAAGAAACTAACGAAATTATTGCCGCTGGTATTTTTGGTTTTAAAAAAGACTCCCAACAAATAAAAACAGTGACAGAAAAACTGTATCAGGCCGGACTAAATGGACTATGCCTTGGTTTTTCACCAACGGAACAATGGAAAAATAAAGGAGTAAATAAAAATGACTTTATCAGAGATTGCAAAATGTTTAGACACGATACCACTTTACTAACACTTTTGATTATCAAATACTTGGAAAATCCGATTATTGAAAATATAGAAAAATACAGCGGGGAAAAAACCGGTAACTCAAATCAAATACTTTGGAATCTAAGAATGAACTACAAAAAACTGGAATATGCAAACTTTCTTAAATTGACTTTGCTTGTCAAAATATTTTTGTTTTTATTTTTAAAAGCCAAAACTATCAACAGACTAATAAAATTTAGAAAAATATGAAAACAATTGTACTAATTCCGGTCAAAAATGAAGATTGGATCATAAAAAATACCCTGACTAACATTACTCCCTATGTTGATTTAGTTATTATTGCTGACCAAAAATCAACGGACAAAACGGTAGAAATTTGTAAGAAATTCTCTAAAGTAAAAATAATTGATAATCCTTATGTTGGACATAGCAATAAAGTTCGCTGGCTACTTCTGGAAGAGGCAAGGAAAAATGGATACAATAATTTGATTATTTGTCTGGATGCTGACGAAATTATTTCTCCTCAAGGAATTATAGAGATAAAAAATTATATTGCTTCTGGAAAAGCGGTAGCTGGAGATGTCTTTAAGTTTAGATGGATACAGCTCTGGTCCGAAGTTAAAAAATACCGAAATGATGGAGTATGGAAAAACAGTATAAAAAATATCGCTTTTATAGATAATCATTGTATAAATGAATACAAAAATGATTTTGTCATAAATGATCACACTTCCCGAGTGCCTAATACAAAAATAAACAAAGAAATTTTAATTTCTTACCCTATCCTCCATTTTCATTTTTTAGCGGAAAAAAGAACTCAACTGAAGCAGGCATGGTATCGTTGCCAAGAATTAATCAAAGGTGACAGAAATGCCAAAAGAATAAACAACACTTATCGAGTAACTCTGTCACCAAAAAGTATAGAAACATTTGAAGTACCACCAAAATGGTATACTGGACTTATTCTTCCTACCAAATTTGATAATTTAACAAACTGTTGGTATTTTGAAGAAATCAAAAAACTTTTTGAAAAATACGATGTTACCTTTTTTGAAGATCTTCAAATTTGGCATATTACTGAATTAAAAATAGAATTTATTAAAAAAAATAACCGTGAACCTCAAAGCAAAACTTATCCTAATTGGCTAGTTTTTCTAAATGAAATCAAAAATAAAATAAAATGTCATTTTTAGATAAAATTAGAAATAAAATACCGCTAACTATTCGAATAAAAATCGGCCCATATTTTGCTTATTTGGTATATGTTTTTAACACTTATATTTTTAAAAAAACTGGACCAAAAGTTTTATCAGTTGTTGAGACCATTGACTTAATTAATCAGAAAAGTCTTTCAGTTATAAGATTTGGTGATGGTGAAATGTCCTTGATGTATGGCAGTAATTTAGCTTTTCAAAAGTATGATAAAAGCTTAGCAGAAAAATTAACGCAAATTTTACAATCTAATCATAAAAATTTATTAATTTGTATTCCGGGTATTTGGAAAAAACTTAGCAATTTTAATAAAAGAGATTATTGGTTTTTTCTTCATCATCTTTTTCGTTATAGAAACAAGTGGCAAGAGCTACTCCCCCTAGACAAAACATATGGTGATACTTTTGTGACCCGTCCTTATTTAACCTTTAAAAATAAAACCGGAAGTGAAAACATTTTTAAAAAAATATTTTCACTTTGGGAAGGAAAAGATGTTGTCTTGATAGAGGGCTTAAGAAGCCGATTAGGTATCGGAAATGATGTATTTTCCAATACCAATTCTTTACAAAGAATACTTTGCCCACCGGAAGATGCTTTTTCAAAATATGAGGAAATTAAAAAGGAGGCAGTAAAAATCTCCAAAGATAAACTTATTTTAATTTCTTTAGGCCCCACCGCTAAAGTTTTGGCTTATGACCTATTTCTGCTAGGATATAGAGTGCTAGATATTGGACACATTGATATGGAATATGAGATGTTTTTAAAAAAAGAGACAAAAATTGTCAAAGTAAAATACAAATACTTTAATGAAATCAATGAAAGAAATCCAGAAGAATGCTCTGATCAAGCTTATTTAAATCAGATTATTGCTAAAATAAATTAAAATGAAAAAAATTAAAGTTAAATACTGTAAATATAATGAAACAGATGAAAAAACTCCGAATTCATATAATTACCTTATTCATAATATCTTAAAAAAATACTATGAAGTGGAGATCTCTGAAAAACCTGATTATATCTTTTTCCATGAAACCTCTTATGATTACCTAAATTATAGAGGAATAAGGATAAATTATACGGGAGAAAATATCAGTGCTAATTTTAATTTAAGCGATTATGCCATAGGTTTTGATTATTTAAACTTTAATGATAGATACTATAGACTACCAATTTATTTAGTAGCCACATTTTACCGAGAAAAAGAATTAGCCTTAGCTAAAAACATTGACCTAGCAAAAAATAAACTATTTACCAAAGATGATTTAGCCCAAAAAACAGATTTTTGTAGTTTTGTTTATTCAAACTATTTATCTGATCACCACCGAGAAACTTTTTTTAATCAAATTAGTCAATATAAAAGAGTAAACTCTGGTGGTAAATATTTAAATAACACTGGAGAAACAGTTGATAATAAATTGGAATTTGAGTCAAAACATAAATTTTCTATTGCATTTGAAAATTCTTCACGATCAGGTTATACAACAGAAAAAATTGTCTGTGCTTTGATGGCTAATACAATTCCAATTTATTGGGGTAATCCAGAAATAGGAAAAGAATTCAATACCAAACGGTTTATAAATTGTCATGATTATGGATCATTTGACGAAATACTAGAAAAAGTCAAAGAATTAGATCAAAATGATGGCTTGTATTTACAAATGATAAATGAAACTGTTTTTGCTAATAACTATAACCCCAAAAAAGTTATGGAAGATTTTGAAAACTTTTTAAAAAACATTTTTGACCAGAATTTAGAAAAAGCTTATCGTCGTACCATAAATCCAATAAGAGCCATTGAGTTGGAAAGAAATGAAAAAATTGTTTGTAAATACAACAAAAAAAGAGCCCTCATAAGAAAAATGATGACAAATATATACAAACCGTTTAAAAAGATTAAATACCTAGAAAAAGCAAAACAAAATTTATTAAAAATAAGAAATGATAAATATAATTTCTAAATCAATTATTTCCAAAAATATCCGTGGACCACAAAAGGTGGTTAATAATTTAATCAATGGATTAAATTTAATTGGTTATCCTTATATAATCAATCAAAGATTAGACGCCACAAAACGGTTATGGATTCATGATGACAAAAATGCTTTCAAAAAGATTTCTAAACTTCCTTCCTATATTCATACACTGGCTGGTCCAAATTTATTTCTAATACCACAAGAAATCCCCGAGACATTAAGTTTACCAAGAACAATTTATCTTCAACCATCAGAAAATACAAAAAAGGTTTGGCTAGAAAAAGGATATAATAAATCACCGGTTGAAGTATGGCCGGCTGGCATTAATATTCCGCTATCTCAACCTTGTATAGAAGAAAGAAAAAAAATACTCGTTTATTTTAAGCAACGAGAACAAAAAGAGTTAGAAACCGTAATAAATATTTTGGTAAAGCTAAATCTGAACTACAACATTATTAAATATGGTTCTTATTACGAAAAAGAATATCAAAAAAAGATGAATGAAAGCAAATACATAATATGGCTTGGCTGTTATGAAAGCCAAGGTAT